>JAPUKI010000375.1 GCA_027295745.1 Acidobacteriota bacterium | reverse complement strand
GTGCACTGTTCTTCTCCAACCGGCTGTGCTGTGCTCATTGACCTCAACTTAACCGGGCCAAAGCCCAGGCTAACAATCCTACGCGAGAAAATGATAACCCCTGCTATATATGTGGTTTACTGTGTGTCACTGATAGGGTTGTAAGGGATTGGCAAGAGATAAGATGAGGCACATAGTCCACTAGGTTTCCCTAGCCCGGGGTTGGCTCGCTTTCGTTCTTCACTCGCTCTCAGTGGGGGAACCTTTCCAACATCCACGATACGGCCGCATCGATGCTCTGCTGGCGCTGATCGCCCTTTCCCGCTTTGGGCCCCGAGGGATTGAAGGAGACGTCACCGCCCACAATCCATACCAGCTCCTTGTCTTCGGATCCCGCTGCTTCAAAGAGAGCTTTCGTTTCGCTGGGGTATACCGCGCGGTGGGCCGTTCCCTGGAGAATCAGTAGGGGCACCTTCACCTTGGGAAGGTTCTCAACCGACACGGCGTTGGAGGAAATGCTGGAACGGGTGCTCAGAAAGGCCCGTGGGCTGATATAAGACGGGGTTGGAGAACGGGAGTAATTGGCGAGCCAGGGTGTGGTCCCGGAGTTCTCCCCGACGGTGCGATCGGAGGGATCAATGCCCAGGTCCATGTAGCGAAGATCGGCCCAGGTTCGGTAGATGGTCATCATCGCTTCTGTATTGGAATGGCGCTCGATCCGCTGCTGCTGCGCGGGAGGCAAATTCCTGAAATCCCGCCTTTCCATCAACCCTTTGTAATGATTCTGCTCTGCGATCACATCACGTGCCCAGCTATCCAGACGCGCCATGCGGGCCCTCTGTCCCTCCCGATAGCGAGCAAGAAACTCCTGGGAATAGGTGGTGTTCTGGGGAGGAAGGCGGAACCCGTTGGCCGGATTGTACATGTCCAGTGAAGGATCAATCGAAAGCGGGTCCCCCTCGTTAATCACGGAAGGGTCAATCCGCAATTCCAGGATCTTGCCTTCCCCCACATGGGGAATGACCAGCAGGAGTCCGTCGCCCGGCGGAAGATTGAATTGGTTCAAATCGGGTGGATCCCCGGCCGGTGTGCTGCTCACCCGCCCGGGAGGTGTCGTGACCGCTTGAGCTTGATAAAAGGCCATCAGAGAGCCTCCCCCGCTCTGGCCCAGCAGCACGATCTTTTCAAAGCCGCGGCTTTTCAAAAAGCTCACTCCTTCCGCGATGTCCAGCAGCATCCGCTCGTGAATCCCGTCTCTGTCGTTGTTCAGGTAACGGTTGTTGTGGCCGAAGGCGGCAAAACCCGCTTCCACCAGAGGAAGAAAAAAGGAATTGCGGCTTTGGTTGCCTCGGGGATGCATGGCCAAGATAGCGGTCTGAGGCTTTTTGTCCTTTGGAAGGTACAGAACTCCCCAGGAGGAACGACCATCTTGGGCTCTCAAAGTGACCCACTCCTGTTGGATGGATGGTGGAAGTGAGTAGACAGAGTCCGAGTCGGGCTGCTCAGAAGGGCTGGACTCGGTTGACTGGGCACCGGAACAGGAGAGGTAGAGAAGCGAAATGGAAGAGAACAGCAAAACAAAGATCCAATGCACGATTCTTGATGTTTGATTTCGTAAATTCATTATTTTTCTATCTCCCATATAAAAAGCCTAAACGGATGATTATAGGCCATTGTCCTCAGTAAAGCGCCTTCCCCTCGGCCAAAGTCATCAGCACTTTCAGTTCACCCATTTCGTCCTCTGGAACCGTCAAGAAATTCTTGTCTATAATCGCGAAATCGGCCAGCTTGCCCGGCTCAATCGTGCCTAGGATCTCTTCATCTGCCGTGTCATAAGAAGCCCAGTTGGTGGACATATAACGAGCCTGCTCGCGGGTGATCGCTTCCGCCTGGTTCCACACCCTTCCGTTTTCCTCCTTGCGCGTCACCAGTTTCTCAATGAACCAAAAGGGTGTCCTGTTTGCGAACACGCCTGCATTTCCTTCCAGGACCACACGAACTCCGGCCTCCGGGCCTTACCCACTTTCTATGCTACCGGCTAGCCCGGATTATTCATAGGCTGTCGCCGCTGCAGCAGACAGTTTATGAATAGTGCGGGCTAGCCCGGATTATGCATAGGTTCTTGTCACCAAGCGCCGAAAGCGGCGGCGCCCTGAATGCGTTCCGCGACGCGCGACAGAGGCCCCCCCAAACGTACTGTAGGTACGTTGAGAGGCCGGGGGCACCCGCTTGCGGGTCGCGCAACAAAGGCCGTGCAGCACGCCGGATGATTTCGGCGGTGCAGAAGAGAATTTATGCATAGTCCGGGCTAGAGGGCGCTCAATATTGAGGGAATCGACGACGTAGCGCCTCGGCCGGGTAGGGAATAATTTTTTCCCGGACGATGTCCTCTGATTTGACGAGTTCGAGAGTTCGAATGACCTCTTTGTAAATGGGGGCCCATCCCTCTCGACTCCCGTAACCCAAGGGCTTTTCACCGGGGCCGCCGGGTCTGCCCACTACAATTCGTCCCACCGCCCCGATCATCTCCTGATTGCGGCTGTAAACGTCATAGGTACCCTCCACCTCGAACTTCCACTCGAAAGTCTCACCGTGCCAGAGGATCCCCGAGTCGAAGGGCTTCGCCTGTTCGGGAATGCGCAACTCATGATTGTCATTGTCGGGGTGATAGGCCGTGGCTGAGAATCCGTCTCGCACGGAGACAAAGCTAACCGTCTGACCGGGCTCCACAAATAACCCTAGGGGATCGTAATGGTAGCGCCCGATGCGGTAATTTCTCGACATCCGGATTTGTAAAATCCGTGATCCCTGCTGCACAGCCGGCCGCAGCCAGCCAGTGCTTCCCAAAGCCACGGCTCCCGCTCCCACTGCTCTCAAAAAATCGCGCCGATTCGTTTGGTCTTTAAACATCACCCTGCCTCCCTGATTTTCTGATTTTTAACCGCCTGCCAAACTCATTTATGCCCGGTCAATGGTAAAGGCATAGACCGAATAGCGGTGCTCCTTTTCTTCTTCCTCTGAGGTTCCCAACAATGCACCGTTGCTGGTGTACAGTGCGCCGTTAGCGATGGCGATGCCTCCCCGATGAGCGGTGGGCAACTGATACTCCCATAAAGTCCTGCCATCCTCTGAATCAAGGGCTTGCAGAGCACCGTCCACCAATCCCTGATAGAAAACGCCGTTTGCGATAGCCACTGGTCCCCGGATGACAGCGGTGTTGGGAAGCCACCACACAATGTCACCTGTGTACGCATTCAGAGCCGCCGTGACAGACATGGATCCCCTTGGCGTCAGGGCGTTGGAGACCACAAAAATTTGGTTGTAGGCCACGGCTGTGCTGTTGAGCAGGGGACCCCCACTGCCGGACTGATTGGTGAGCATGGTCTTCCAGTAGAGCTCACCCGTAAAGCGGTTCCAGCAGAAAAAGCCTGCCTTGTTTCCCGCACCCACGCACTGGCGCATCACCTTGCCCCGGTAGCCCCCGGGCGCCTGGGCATCGAAGATCATAGGATGGCAGCTGAAGTCCAGATCGAAGGCATCGTGTGGGTTAGGTTGGTCATACCAGAGGAGCTCCCCGCTATCCACATCGTGGGCCAAGATGCTCTCCGAATACAGCATGTGCCCGGGAGAGAGGTAGCTCTTCACACTGCCCGTGACGTTGTAGACAATGTCGTTCTCTTCGTCAATGGCAGGTGAGGTCCAGACCGACCCACCTCCAAGTTCGGTTCCCGGTACCACCCGGAAGCGCCAGGCAACGGCACCGGTCTCCGCATCCAGACAGGCAATTTCGGAATTTCCTATATCGGAGGAATACCCGGTCAGGACCTTTCCATTGTGGACATTGACGGAGCAGAGCATATTCGTGTCACGGAACTTCGATAGCTGGGTCTGCCAGATTTCCTTGCCGCTAGCCGCATCCAGACAGTGAACTGTGGTGAAGTTGTCGCCGAAATAGATGCGACCATCCACATATTGACAGGAGGAGCGTATACCCCAGTGGTTGAAACGAAGGGTGGTCTGAAAATCGACCTGGAACTTCCACTTCAACTTCCCGGTGGCCGAATCCAGTGAGTAGAGATAGCCGTCCCGTGAACCGAAAAACAATCTGTCTCCAACCACCGTGGGACAGGTTTGAATTCTTCCCTGGGCATCAAAGGTCCACTTGAGCTTCAGCCGACCCACATTCTCCCGGCCCAGGGTTGTCTCCCGGGCATTGAAGCGGGTGTTGTGCAGGTCACAACCAAATCGAGGCCAGTCTGCCGCTCCAGGTTGCGGCCGACCCTGGGCTAAGGCCGCCCTCCTTTGCCCGGCCAGCATAAGAGCAGCCGTTGCTCCCGCGCCCTCCAGAAACTCTCTCCGCGTGGCTTTGGTTTGATGCCTCTTTTCGGCCATTTGAGATTCCCTCCCTTTGCGTGTACCCGCCACTGCCCCCTCACCTGTTTCGAGGGTCATTGGTTTCTCCCCCAAGGTCCGCCCTCTTTAGAACTCAATGGATACGGTTCTCGTAACAGACTTTCTTATACTATGTTCCTTATACTATTCTCCAGCTGATTCAAGTTTCTTACGGTACTCCCAGACCTGCTGTGCAGTAAAGGTTTTACTTCGAGCCTGAGCGACCTCCTCGACAGTGACGGGTCTGAAGTCCTGGGGAAGGAGTTCTTGGTTTCCCCAGTTCATCCGGATGTGGCTGTCCAGTGCCGCAATCTCTTTGTCGCTGAGCAGGTAGGACCAGGGTGGCATCATTCCGCTGTAGCTCTGGCCGTCTACTTCAATCGGGCCTTGAAGGCCATTGAGTAGCACTAACACCGCGTACACCGGGTCTCTTGCTAGAAAGGCGTTGCCTGCCAGGGGAGGGGACCCAGCCTGGTTACCCGGTCTCCCGTCGGGGTGGCAGGAATTGCAGTAGTTGGCAAAGAGTTGTGCCCCGTCCACATCGCTTGTCTTTGCAGGTACCTGTGGAGTGGGACTGGGAGGAGAATCGGGTGGAGTGGGACTGGAAAGAGGATCGGGACCCAGATAGGTGACCAGGTAATCCAGAATGATTTTTCGTTCCTCAGGGCTCACCTGCAGGCCCATCCTCTCCATCTCCAGAAGGGTTCGGTCCCAACTCCAATAGGGACTGCCCGCTAGTTCCTTCAGGTATCCAACGCCATGGCAAGTGCTGCACTTGGCAAAGGCCAGAGCCTCTCCGGGTCCCTTGGGTAGGCCCCCCTGTCCAAGCGCTAGGACCCCTGACAGCAAGGTCAATCCGGCCACGACTTTCACCAAGAGAAACACCTCCATTGGAGCACTGTTCCTTCCCGAGGACCCCTATTGCGGATTAGGGTAGCACAAACTCAACTGGCTACAAATGTTTGCCTGCAAGGGGTAAAAATAATCCTCACAAGGGGTGATCGAGTTCACTCCAAAATAGCGTGATTTAGACCTCTAAGCAGGTCTCATCAGCTCTAGCCCGCAGGCTAAACGGGCGAGCCCGAAGCCTGCGGCTCTGATGGGAGGTAACGAGACATAGTCAGAGCCGTGGGCTTTAGAGGGCGG
>JAPUKI010000374.1 GCA_027295745.1 Acidobacteriota bacterium | reverse complement strand
CTGGAAAGCTGATCCAGAAAGTTTCTCAACCCCTTCATCTCGACAGACACCTTACGCTGCCTATTGAATACGTTGACTTCCGGTCTGTGTCTTTTCAAACGATTGTTTCTCTTCCACCCTCTTATTGAAATTAAACCCCGGGTATTCAATCCGGTGATGATGCATTCCTGTAATCACTCGCTCGAAGGCCCGCAGGATCTTGTCCAGATCCTTCATGGTAATGTCGCATTCATCGAACTGCCGCTCCTGAATGTTGACCTGTATCAAACGCCGGATGAGGCCGCGTATCTGACTGGGATTGGGGTCCTGCAGGGTTCGAGCGGCAGCCTCCACTTGATCAGCCAACATCAGTATGGCCGCTTCCTTTCTCTGTGGCCTGGGTCCGGGATAGTGGAAGTCATTCTCGTTGACCTGTCGGTCTTTTCCGGCGGCGGCGTCTCGAGCCTTCTCATAAAAGTACTTCATCAGCCTTGTGCCATGGTGTTGGGGAATCAAGTCACGGACCTCGGGAACCAGTTTAATCTCGTCGGCAAGGGCGAGACCATCCTTCACGTGGCTGGCCAGGATCAGGCTGGACATACTGGGTGAGAGGTTTTCATGTTTGTTGGAGATGTAAATTTGGTTTTCGATGTAATATTCCGGCGTCTTCAATTTCCCAATGTCGTGATAGTAAGCTCCCACTCGAACCAGCAGGCTATTGGCCCCAATCGCCTCGGCTCCCGCCTCGGCCAGCGTTCCTACAATGATGCTGTGGTGATAGGTCCCCGGAGCCTCCACGGCAAGGCGTCTCAAAATGGGGGCATTCAAGCTGGAGAGCTCGAGCAGTTTGATATCGGTGGTAATCCCGAACACTGATTCCAAGATCGGCAAGCAGAGAGAGGACAACATGGCCGCGAACAGCCCACTCAGAAATCCACAGAGTGCACGTGCAGCAAAGGGAACCGCTTGGAAACCGGTGTCCGAAGAATAGAGTTGAAGAGCTAAAACAACCACAATGTTTACAGCACCAACGAAAACTCCCCCTTTGATGATAGCTGCTCTTTCCCGGTATTGGTCCAACAGATAAATAGCCGCCAGACTCCCCGTCAACGAATACACGAACATCACCGTCTGTCCGGTGAGCAGACCCACAAAAACGGCAAACGACAAGGAGTAAAGAATGGCGACTTGAGCGCCCACCAGGAGAACGGTGAGAATCGTTCCCAGGGCCAGAGGGGCAAGGAAATAAAAATTGAATGGATCCTGCAATTCCTCAATCCTCAGGCTTCCCGCCAAGAGTTCTACCAAGAAAAACGTTGCCTTGGTCACCACCAAGGTTCCAAACAAAATCAAAGCCACCAGCAGAAAACGATTGCGCTTCTTCTTCTGCTCGCTTTGGTAAACCAGGAAGTACTGCCAGATCGTAAACAGAAAGAAGCTGACGATGAGAAAAACTCCGATGAACTCGCCCAGCAGCCGGCGTGGCTGCTGCAGCGTCATGAGCTGCTCCAGGAGCACCCTCTCTCTGGCCTCCACCTCATCTCCTGCTCGCACCAGAGTCCTGCCCTTCTTGATCCGTATCAGAATCGGATCCACCTCCTGCATCACCAGCTGTTCCAGTTCCATGCTCGCCTTCTCGTTGTAGCTCACATTGGGAACAATCCAACTCTCCAGGAAGGTAAGGATCTGCTTTTTCTCCTCGCCACTGACCACTGTCAGCTGATACTGGTTTTGTCGAAGGAGGTCGCGGGCCTGGCTCAAGTCTCGAAGAGCCATCCAGTCATTGAGAGGTTCATCCTTTTGGGTAAATGAGTTGCGCAGAACCAGGCCCCGGTTCTGGTGACGCAAGAGGGCAACACGGCTCAAGACCACGCCAGGAGGCTTCATAGCCTCTTGGATCAGCACCAGCATTTGGTTTTCTAACGAAGGAGAGAAGGAATGCCTGAGACAGATTTCCAGGACGTCGCCCTGAGCGAATCTGGGTAGGAACTCCTGCAAGGCTGGGAGGAGCCTCTCCCGAGCCGCTCGGGACAACCGGTTGGAGCCCGAGGGATTGAGGCCCTCTTCAGTAAGCAGTCGACGTGCTTCAGTGAAGGCCCCACGAAGCTCGGCCGTGGTTTGGCGATTCACCTGCAGGTCGAGATCAAAGATCACAGGCACGGTGGATCTGACTTCCTCTTGCCTTTGAAGGGTGGCGTCCCGATCTTCGATGGTGAAATCACGGGGGGCCTCAATGGTTCGATCAGCAATGTCACCGATCTGGTAATCGGGGATACTCTGAAACTCAAATCGAACCAGTAGAGAGGTCACAACCAGCGCCAGGCCAAGCCCAACGGTAGTCTCCAGAAGCATCAAACGAGCGACCCAGCCCTTACGGTCTCTCCTGTGGCCCAGGAACAATTTGGCCAGCCGGCTTCTTTGACTCGATTTTCGTGAAGGGTTGTCAACCATTGAGATTTTTCACATTAAAGTGCAGCACAGACTCCTGCGCTGCTGGTGATTAGAATCGGGGGTCTCTCACAACGTGGGAGTATAAGGGTGGTATCATCTTTGTGTACAGTGGATATTATACCACAATCCGACTAATTATCCGGGTATCTCTTGAGCAGAATACAGGCATTCGTGCCCCCGAATCCGAAGGAGCTGGACAGGACATAACGAATCTCTGCCTTGCGCGCCGTACCGGGCACATAGTCCAGGTCACAGTCTGGATCTGGATTCTCCAGGTTGATGGTAGGAGGGATGATTTGATGACGGAGGACAAGAGCGCTGATCCCTGCTTCCAGTCCACCGGCCGCGCCCAAAAGGTGACCGGTCATCGACTTGGTGGAGCTGATGGGCACCTTGTAGGCGTGGTCGGAGAAAACAGCCTTGATGGCTCTCGTCTCGATACGGTCATTGGGTGGGGTGCTGGTTCCATGGGCATTGATGTAGTCGACTTCGGAAGGATCCACACCAGCGTCCTCGAGAGTGGCTCTCATGACCCGAACCGCCCCGGAACCATCCTCCGGAGGAGCGGTGATATGGTAAGCATCCCCGCTCATGCCATAACCCACGATCTCGGCAAAAATCTGAGTAT
>JAPUKI010000373.1 GCA_027295745.1 Acidobacteriota bacterium | reverse complement strand
AGCCTGAGGTGAGGGGGTATTTCAGATCCTCCAGGCCCACATTACCCAGAAGGATGGTACTGCGTTGTGCTGCCCCCCGGGTGTTAATCCGGGTGCTGAGATAGGGCTTGATCCGAACCCTCAACTGGTTCCCCGTTTCCTCCATTCCCAGTAGATGTCCGGCTTGGGAGACCTGGTGAAAATCAAAGTCACGGCTGAAGTTGTTCCAGTAGACAAATTCATTCTTACGCCGGATGATGCGTTCGAAGTCAACACCAAAGGTGGTGCTTTCGCCTGATGAAGTCGAGAAGCGGATCGAACTGAGGGGAATCCGAATTTCAGCAGACCAGCCATCCTCCTCAATCCTGGTTTCTACTTCCCATCTTTCGTCCCAGCTGACATTGACATCCCTTCCCTCCTCGGTAATCAGTGCATCGTATTGTGTGCCTCTGGGGTTAATTCGAAACAGGAAGGCGTTTCGGTGATCGTGAAAAGTGTCTAAGATGACAGCAAAGCTGTCATCATTGATAAAGGCGTTGTCGCGTCGCAGTTCTGTCGCCAAAATGCCCTCTGCGTCACTGTCAAAACACTTGACCCCAAAGTAGAGGCTTTCTTGGTCGTAAAGGGCACGAATTTCGGTTTTCTCCGTGGCCGGCATTCCCTCCTCGGGATCCCTCTGCGAAAGAGCTCTCACCACATTCGCCTTTCCCCAAGCTTCCTCATCCAGTCTTCCGTCCAAGACCACTGGCTGCTGAGTCCTGATGAGGGTCAGCGAACCTCTGCCGTGCTGCCGACCCTCAGGCCTATCTTGGCTAGCCATCAAGAGCGGGGACAAAAGAGTGCACAAAAGTAAGGCAATAATGAAAGTGCTTGTCTGCTTCACAGGCATGGCGCCCCACACCCCCGGGGTGATCATGACTACAAATGGTTCCGTTCTCTCTATCCTATAGAACCATTATGCTCCTGGCAATACCTTTGAAAACGGGGCAGTTCTGGGCTGAGCGGGGCCAACTTTGGACACCTCCTGCTGCTGTGTCCAGGGCAGGAAAGATCATCACTGTAAGGGTTAGCTAAGGTGACAAATTTTGTCAAAACTCATTCTCAGGAGTTATGACTCGAATCCCATAACTTACAATATTTCATTGAGTTAGCTGATTCTTGAGGAATTGGCCCCATTCCTGCTTTAAAAGACCAGTGGGAGGGACAAGTCATGAACCTAAGAAAGCATCGGGCGCAACAAGTGCCCTACCAAACATCGCAAGTCAGACAAGAACCAAACAAAGTCTCCGGTCATTACCCAAACCTGTTCTTCAAGACAGGGTTGGTGCTATCCATCCATACAGAATCAAAAGGAGAGGTGGCGGCCACCGTTACCCATAGCTCCTCGGAGGAAATCTGCCTGGAGCTTGCCAAACCTGCCTCGCAACTCCCTTTCCGAGAAGGAGAACGAGTACGAATCCAGTACTGGGATGAGGGGCCGGTTGCCTTCTTCTGGGATGCCAAGGTTGTCAAAATCATCGGTACGCCTGGTCAGCAGGAGGCATTGTGGGTCAGGAGTGAAGGAGTAACAGCACAGGGCAGGAAATCTTATCGAGTTCGCGCACGAATTCCCTTGTTTCTCACCGTGATCGATGCTGCCGTCTCCCAACTGGTCGGTGAGCACTTTGTCAACTTCAAGACCCAGAATATCGGTGTGGGGGGATTGGAATTTGAAACCAACCTTCCCTTGAAGGTGAGAGATAAAGTGGCGCTGAAGGTCCATTTCAAACCTTCCTGTGAAATAGATGCCGTGGGGTCGATCCTGCGCTCAACACAGGTCGAGCGTGAAGGAGAAAAGCTCAACTCAGTAGCTTTGGAGTTCCTTCAGTGCGACACCCAGGACCAACGCCAACTCCTGCAGTCTTTGGCTTCCGCCTAGGTGAATCAAAGAGGCATTTGAGGGTAAGCCCACTCCTGGAGCAGGCTTACCCCACCGACCTCGTCCCCCTCAACATTTACCCCCCATTCACCCCATAAGACACTAGCCGGGATTATGCATAATCCCGGCTAGAATAGTTTTCCTTAATCGATCTAAGCGACTATAATTTTTGTCATATCTATATTTAGTGAATGATCAGGCCTTCGAGCAGGCCAAGCCCTGGACCAGCGGACCCGTGGGAGACTCGACTTAAGAAGAGAGAAAGAGCAAAGGAGGCAACGACATGGCAACAAAACACTTGACCGGAAGTGGCTTACTACTGGTGTGGACCGTTGTGGCTTTGAGTGCTCCACTGATGGCACAGCAGACCTTTGATTATCCCCCGCCCGCCTATCCCAAACTGAGGGATGTTGACGGCGCGGAGGACCTGCTGGACATTGCCCGAACCATCGTGAACCGACCCTCGAGGGAGGGGTCAGGATTTGCTGTGGGTTGGGGCATCCAACCTGGCCAAAGAGTTCTGCTGGCCCCCGACAGTTCCTTTGATCGTAGCGTTGTGGCAGCCCTGGAGATGGCGATCCGAGAAGCCGGGGGGAAAGTGGATGTGCTCTTTTTAGACTATCTCAGTTTTTTCCCAGAGATGAAACCCGGGGAAGCGACCAAGGAGTTGGATTATTTCCTTTTTCTTAGAGACAACGCCATGCGCTCCAAGACTTTCATTGCTGACCTGGTCAGGGGAGTGGCTGAATATCAGGTTGTGATCCACGGAACCGGTGGAGGTAATCCGGAACATGCAGGATTCCGATGGGAAAAAATCCCATGGCAGACACTGGACGAGTTCATTTCGGGTACGGCCGAGTATCCTGCCGAAATCGTTGAAGCCATAGACCGAAAGACTTGGGACACACTGCTGAAGGCCAGAAAGGTCAGAGTCACCGATCCGGAGGGGACCGATATTACCTGGACGGTGAGAAGAGAAGATCGTGGTGAGCATCCGGAGCAGATTCGGAGCAGAGGTCATATCGGGGCTTATCCTCCCTTTGACACCAAAAGTATTCTGGATGCCGAAGGGGTGATTGCCGGATCCTCCAACCACACGGGATTTTTCCCTCAAATCAAAGTTTACATTAGCGGGAACAACATAACCCGAATTGAAGCCGGCGGCAGCTATGGGGAAAACTGGAAGTCCGTCCTGGACAAATATAAAGATGTCCAGTGGCCGGGCATGCCCGGCCCGGGAATGGGCTGGCTGTATGAAGTGGCTGTCGGAACCAATCCCAAGTCTGCACGACCCGCCAATGTCATGATTCAACCCAGCCGAATCTTAAGCTGGGAAAGAGCAAGAAGCGGGATCATTCATTGGGGGATCGGCACTCAAGGAGGAGGGCAGTGGGCAATAGACAACAACATGCCCGACGGCCATTTCCATGTTCACACCTACTTCAGCACCTTTGAGATGGAGACCGAGGATGGTGAGACCATCAAGCTCATCGACAAGGGCCATTTAACGGCCCTGGATGACCCGGAAATCAGAAAACTGGCCGCCAAGTACGGAGATCCCGATGAGGTGCTCAAAGAAGCCTGGATCCCGGCCATACCCGGGATCAATGTCGAAGGGGACTATCAAAGAGATTACGTGGCGGATCCGGGGAGCTGGATCGCCAAGGAACATGAAGAGGTTTACGGAGAGTGGATGGACAAACACCTTCGGTGAGTCGCACACAGAAGCGAGACTCAAGTAGATCCCGGCCGCGCAGCAGACCCTTTCCCATGGGAGGCGATCAAATGAGAAAACTGCTTCTTGTCTTCATAGCACTGTCCTTCTCTCTCCACGGTCTGTCTCAAAACCTGCCCCACATTCTTCTCACCAATGACGATGGGATTGACGCTCCCGGGTTATTGGCCATGCACCAAGCCCTCAGTCGAGTGGGCACAGTGACGGTGGCAGCTCCGGCCACGACCCAAAGCCTGAGCAGCCATGGTTTGACCTCGGGACGCAATCCGATTTTTGTGACCACCCGGACGGATGAGGGAGGTTCTGTTTGGCACTCCATCACTGCCCGGCCAGCCACTTGCGTGAGCCTGGCACTGGAAAGTCTGTTGTCGGACAGGCCGGATATTGTGGTTTCGGGCAGCAACCATGGTGACAATCTGGGCCTGGTGAGTTATTACTCCGGCACCGTGGCGGCAGCCCGTGAGGCTGCCTTTCAGGGAATTCCCTCTATCGCCGTTTCCGTTCAGGCCGGCTCCCACATGGACTTTGAGGCGGCGGCGGAATTCACAGCCCACCTGGTGGAAAGGTACTTGAAAGAGAAGCTTCCACCCAAAACCTTCCTCAATGTCAATTACCCGGCGCTGCCGGAAGACGAAGTCAAGGGAGGGAGAATCGTATCCCTCAGCCTGGAGGTTTCCCGTTCTCTTTACGTGAAGGGAGAGATGCCCAACGGGCAGGGCTATTTCTGGCAGAGTTACCAGCCAGCAGCTGGTGGCGAACCAGAGACCGACTTGTGGGCCCTGCTGGAGGGTTATATTGCCATCACTCCTATGCAATTGGACACCACCGACAGCAGCGTGATACCCCTCCTCAAAAGCTGGCAACTGAGAGGCGTCAGAGATTAGGAAAAGAGGAACCGGGGACAATAGACCACAGACCACAGACCACAGACCGCTGGCCCGTGGGCTAAACGGGATCGCCCGAAGCCCACGGCTCTGTTTGAGCCTCCACAGTTCCGTCGGAGCCGTAGGCTTCGGGCGCGCCCGTTTAGCCTGCGGGCATTCCCCATATGTTCAATTTCCGTTGCCTTCAGACCCCTTAAGGCTTAACATCTAGAACCTAAATAGCATCCGATTGGAGGGAGAGACAACTAGTGGTCGGCCAAACCATCAGCCATTTCAAGGTCCTGGAAAAGATCGGCCAGGGAGGCATGGGTGAGGTGTATCGGGCCGAGGACACCAACCTGAGCCGTGAGGTGGCCATCAAGGTGCTGCCTGCACAGTTCACCCAAGACCCTCAACGATTAGCTCGCTTTGAACGGGAAGCGAAGCTTCTGGCTTCACTCAATCACCCCAACATAGCAGCCATCCACAGTTTCGAGCACTCGGATTAGATTCATTTTCTTGTCCTCGAGTTGGTGGAGGGCGAAACCCTGGCCGAGCGTGTTGCCAAAGGTCCAGTTCCGGTCAAAGAAGCCCTGGAAATCTGCCGTCAGATAGCCGAGGGTGTGGAAGCCGCCCACCAAAAAGGCGTCATCCACCGCGACCTGAAGCCTGCCAACGTGAAGATCACACCTGAAGGCAAGGTCAAGATTCTGGATTTCGGTCTGGCCAAAGCCTTCGAGGCCGAGTCTCCTGTAACCGACATCTCCCAGTCGCCCACTCTCACGGAGGAAATGACAAGGGCGGGTGTGATTCTGGGAACGGCGGGTTACATGTCCCCTGAACAAGCCCGCGGAAAGCTGGTGGATCAGAGGGCGGACATCTGGGCATTTGGGGTCGTTCTGTTTGAATTGCTGACAGGTAAACGAGTCTTTGAGGGAGAGACTATTACCGAAACCCTGGCCTCTGTTTTAAAAAGCGAGCCAGAGTGGGAGGAATTGCCAGAGAACATACCCTGGAGAGTTCCAAATCTGCTGCGACGATGTCTCAGCAAGGACCCTCATGATCGCCTGCATGCCATCGCTGACGTCCGTATTGAGATCGGACTGGCACTGAATGAGCCCTGGGAGGCCGGCCTGCAGCCAGTCGGAACACCCAGAGCCCGATCCACCTGGCGCCGGTCGATTCCATTTGTGCTCACGGCCCTGGTGACGGCAGCGCTGATGGGTCTCGGCCTGTGGACTCTCAGTCCTACCGCAACCCGACCCGTGGCCCGCATGGTTTTAGCTCTCTCACCCTCCCAACAACTGGACTCCA
>JAPUKI010000372.1 GCA_027295745.1 Acidobacteriota bacterium | reverse complement strand
GTCCTGGCGACTTCCATCGCCCTCTTTAGAATCCTTGAAAAGCAACAGAGATTGCCTGATATTGTGGCCGGGCACAGTCTTGGAGAGTATTCTGCATTGGTGGCTGCTGGTGGGCTCGATTTTCAGGATGCTGTCCGCCTGGTTCGTCAGAGAGGTCGCTTCATGCAGGAGGCGGTGCCTGTGGGAGAGGGTGCGATGGCAGCAGTGCTGGGCCTGAAAGAGGCAGTCATAGAGAGTATCTGCCGGGAGGCGGCTCAGAGCGAGGTGGTTTCTCCGGCCAACATCAATTCTGCCGATCAGATCGTGATTTCTGGCCATCGCCGAGCCGTGGAACGAGCGGGTGATCTAGCCAGAAGCAGAGGAGCACACAGAGTGCTTTCCCTGCCCGTAAGCGCTCCCTTTCACTGTGAGCTGATGAAGCCCGCGGAGGATCGCCTTGCCGAGGTCATGGGGGAGATTCCATTCCATGACCTGAAGATTCCGCTGGTGAACAACGTCAGAGCTCAACAAGTGACGCGGGGAGAGGAAGCACGTGAGGGCTTGGTGAGACAGGTTACATCGGCAGTGCTCTGGTGCGATTGCGTGAAGCAGCTGGTCCGAGCCGGCGTCTCGACTTTTGTCGAGGTGGGACCGGGTAAGGTGCTCAAGAGTCTCATCCGGAGAATCGCACCCTCGGTTCAAACCCTGAGTATTGGAAATCGAGAGCAACTGGAAGCCTATGCACGACTTTTCTAACCAGGTTGCTCTGGTGACAGGAGCTTCACGCGGGATCGGTCGAAAGGTGGCTGAAGAGTTGGCCTCCCACGGAGCTTATGTCGTTTTAGCGAGCCGATCCCAAGCAGAGGTTGAAGCCGCAGCTCAGGAGATTCGTGAAAAAGGGGGAGAAGCCCTGGCTGTACAGATGGACGTCGGACAGATCGATCAGGTCCGAAGTGCATTCTCGAGCATAAAGGAAAATGTTGAGAAGGTGGATATCCTCATTAACAATGCCGGTATCGCCCGCGACAACCTGTTGCTTCGAATGAAGGATGAGGAGTGGGGCCAGGTGCTGAGGACAAACCTGGATGGTCTTTTTTATGTGACTCGGGAAGTGGTTGCGGGAATGGTTCGCCAGCGCTTTGGCCGAGTGATCAATATCACTTCCGTGGTGGCCCACATGGGAAATCCTGGACAGGTGAATTATGTCAGCAGTAAAGCGGGAATCATTGGATTTACCAAAGCTCTGGCGCGAGAAGTTGCCTCTCGCAACATTACCGTCAATGCCATTGCCCCGGGTTTCATTGAGACAGATATGACCACCGAAATGGGACAGAAAGTGAAGGATGAACTCCGGGGCAGCATTCCCCTCAAGAGACTTGGAAGCGTTGGGGATGTCGCATACGGTGTCCTTTTCCTGGCGGCGAAGGAGGCTGGATATGTCACGGGGCATGTGCTAAATATAAACGGCGGCATGTACATGTAACCGTCGGAAAAGCGAATGGAGGAGAAATGGCATCAGTAGAAGAACTTGTCAAGACGATCATCGTGGATCAGCTGGGGGCCAACGAAGCTGATGTAACGCCGGACGCTCATTTTGTCGATGACCTTGGAGCCGACTCGTTGGATACGGTTGAACTGGTAATGAAGTTTGAAGAGGACTTCGATATCGAGATTCCGGACGAGGACGCTGAGAAGATTCAGACAGTGCAAAACGCCATCGACTACATTAACGCTCATCAGAAGTAATTTCCGGAGTCAAGCTTGCAAAGAAGGGTTGTAGTGACAGGCGTGGGGCTGGTCTCGGCCCTGGGTCTGGACACTGACACGACATGGAGAAGCTTGCTGCAGGGCAAGAGCGGAGTTGGCCCTATTACTCATTTCGATGCCGCTGACTTTTCCGCCAGAATTGCAGCCGAAGTCAAGAACCTCGATCCTGTGGCCTACGTGGGTGTCAAGGATGCACGCAAGATGGACCTTTTTATCCTTTACGCCATCGTGGCCAGCGACATTGCCTTTAGCAGTGCCAGTCTTCGTGTCACCAAAGAGAATGCCGAGCACATAGGAGTTTACATTGGTTCCGGCATCGGTGGATTCGGAACCATTGAGAAGCAACACACGAATTACCTGAACAAAGGTCCCCGCAGGATCTCTCCTTTCTTTATCCCGGCCACCATTGGTAACTTGGCTACCGGGCAGGTTTCCATTCGGCTGGGTACGACCGGTCCCAACTCCGCCACTTGTACCGCCTGTTCGGCGGGGAGTCATGCTATTGGAGATTCCTTCAAGATTATTGAGCGCGGTGCCGCTGATGTGATGATCGCGGGAGGCTCAGAAGCAGCCATTACTCCCATGGGAGTGGGAGGGTTTGCGGCCATGCGGGCGCTCTCCACTCGCAATGAGGAACCGGAGAAAGCCAGCCGACCCTTCGACCGCGACCGCGACGGTTTCGTGATTGGTGAAGGTGCGGGCATTGTTGTCCTGGAAGAGTTGGAGCACGCTCTTGGCAGAGGCGCTTCGATTTCTGCTGAGATCGTGGGTTATGGCATGAGTGGGGATGCTTTCCATATCACTGCTCCTCCTGAGGATGCTTCTGGAGCGGTTCGGGCCATGAGAGCTACCCTCAAGGACGCCGGTGTTGATCCCACAGAAGTCGACTACATCAACGCCCATGGAACCAGTACTCCGGCCAATGACCGCATCGAGACCAAGGCCATCAAGGCGGTTTTTGCAGAGCACGCTTATAAGCTGGCCATTAGCTCTACCAAGTCGATGACCGGGCACCTTCTGGGTGCCGCTGGTGGCCTGGAAGCAGGGGTCAGCGCACTTGCCATAAGAGATCAAGAGATACCGCCCACCATTAACCTGGAGAACCCGGATCCAGAATGTGACCTGGATTATGTGCCCAATCAGTCTCGGAAGGCAGAAATTCGCTATGTGTTGTCCAACTCCTTTGGCTTCGGTGGCACCAACGCCTGTCTTTTGCTGAAGAGGTACCAGGACTAGCCAGTGGATTATTGTGGTATAATACCCTGGTACAGGAAGATGACTCCATCCTTAGTTCTCCACTTTTCCCAAAAACCCCTGTTTCTCGCTCGTGGCTAGAAACCAACAGCGGGTGTGATGTCCCGCGCTCTATGTGTCTTTAATTCCCAATGGCTGATAAAACTTCAGGAAAATCAAGTCAAAGAAGCCGGTTGGCCAAAATATTCCTGGGAAACAGGAAGAAGTCCAAGAGCCAGGTTGCCCCTCTGACGCTTCTCGAGATCCTCATTGGGGTTGGAATCGCGCTGGCCGTGACCTCATTGTTGGTGGGATTTGAGTTTCTGAGCATCCCTGACTACCAGATCGGTGACATTGCGGACCGGACGATTGAAGCCCCACGTGACTTCACCATTGAAGATCGTGAGGCCACCTTTCAAGCGCGAGAGGAAATCCGAGAGACCGTGCCCGTGATTTTTGATCTTGATCTGAGAGTGAATAGCCGGACGTCAGCAGAGCTTCGAGGCGCCTTCACAGAAGCACGGCGGTTGATTGCTGAAGAGGGATTAGGTGCTTCTGAGACCAACCGGCTGACCCGACAAGCCCGTGCCAATCTACTCCCGCGCTTGAGGGAGATCCTTCCGAGATTCGCTCAGGGTGATGTCCTGGAGATTTGTCTCAGACAATCATTCTCTCCCTCCTTGGAGAATCAGATGCTGGCGTTGGTAGAGGAGGGGATGAAGCCTCCAGGCGTAGTCTTGCGCCGTGATGAGCTCCTGCGCTACCAGGACCGGGGACTGATTCTGCGCAATCTGACGACGGGTCAGGATGAGCTGGTCAACGACTGGATGGCCATTCGAGACGTAAATCAGGCACGCGATCTCCTTCGACAAAATGAGTATCAGCTGACTGCAGTCAGCGGCGAGGAGAAAAAACAGATTATTACTTTTCTGGACAGCTGGATTGTCCCCAATGTGAGCTACAACCAGAGCGAAAGCCGTGCTCTGGAAGAGCTTGTCATGCAAGAGGTGGACCCGGTTCTGATACAGATCAAGAAGGGAAGGACTCTGGTTCGAGCTGGAGATGAGGTTGAAGCCAGAGAAAGGGCACTCTTGGAGCAGCTCATGACGTTTCAGCAGCCACGTCGACTGTTGGGCCAGTTCATCGGCATCTTTCTTAT
>JAPUKI010000371.1 GCA_027295745.1 Acidobacteriota bacterium | reverse complement strand
ACATTTCAATTGGGAGGTAGCACTAATGTCTAGATTCTTTTCCATCTTTCTTGTCGTTACTCTTCACTTTTCCCTGGCCTGGGCCCAGACCACCACGGGAACCATCCTGGGGACGGTCACCGATGAAACCGGCGGCGTGCTGCCCGGGGTTGAGATCACTCTCACCAACACCGACACGGGAATCAACCGGGCCGTTGTTACCAGTGACGAGGGAACCTACCGGGCTCCCAACCTGAGCCTGGGCAATTGGGAAGTAGAGGCCGCACTGGCCGGATTTCAGACCGCCGTTCGCAGCGGAATTCAGCTTTCGGTGGGAAGAGAGGCCGTTGTCAATATCCGCCTGAGCATCGGTGAGATCTCCGAACGTGTGGTGGTGGAAGGAGAGGCTGCTCTGGTGGAGACTACCTCGCCTGCCATGACCGAACTGGTGGACGAGAGGAAGATTGTAGATCTGCCACTGAACGGGCGAAGTTTCACCCAGCTGGCTCTGCTGCAGGCAGGTGTCGGCTATCTCAAGGCCGGGCCCCAAAGCCAGACCGGCAACACCGGAGAAAAGATATCCATTTCCGGGACCCGCCTCACCGAGACCGCCTTTCTTCTGGACGGTGTGGACATTCGTGGCCACCGGCAGGGTACCCCCACCAGTGAGGCGGGAGTCTTGCTGGGAGTTGATACCACGCGCGAATTCTCGGTGGTCAGCGGCATCGCCGGTGCCGAGTACGGGGGGTTCACGGGCGGAGTCATCAACATCGTCTCCAAGTCCGGCACCAACCAGTTTCATGGTACCCTTTTCGAGTTTCACCGCAACAAGTCGCTGGATACGGCCAACTTTTTTGACAACAAGAATCAACTGAACAAGTGTCTAGAGGGCTCGAGCGACTGCAGAGCCCCCTTTGTCCGGAATCAATTCGGGTTCACGGCCGGAGGCCCCATCGTCACTGACCGCACCTTTATCTTCGGCAGCTACGAGGGTCTGCGGGATCGCACTTCCACCAGTATAACTTCACAGGTTCCTGATGCGAACGCTCGTATGGGCATCCTGCCTGGCCAGGCTCCGTTCACCGTCGACCCCGGGGTTGTTCCTTATCTGGATGCTTATCCCCTGCCCAACGAACTCATAATAGACGATCCGGACGGTACAGGCTTCTTCAACTTCACCGATTCCCAACCGACGGACGTGGACTACTTCATGACCCGGTTTGATCATCAGTTCTCCGACTCGGATTCTATTTACGTGCGCTATACACTGGATGACAGTTCGACCAACGTGGTGGAAGACCTGCCGACCTGGAGGGTGAACCGGATCAGCAGGAACCAATATTTGGGGATCGGTTATACCAAGGTTCTCTCCACCTCCGTCGTCAATGAACTTCGCTTTGGCATGAATCGCACCCACGGCAACACTACCGACGAAGAGGCGACACCCGTTGACCCCGGGCTCAAGTTCAACCCCGACTACGCCAGTCAGGGGAACATTGGTGTTCGTGGAGCGATATCTGAATGGGGCCCCAGCCGATTTCGCGGACTCGACATTGTTCTCAATCGATTCGAGTACGCAGATACCCTCTCCTATAACGTGGGCCGGCACTCCCTGAAGTTAGGAGGTTCCTTTGTCCGTTTGCAGTTCAACAACTTCTCTCAGATCAATTCCCGTGGAAATTACGTGTTCAACAGCCTGCGTCTTTTTTTGACAGCCGGCTCAAATACCTTCAGCGGCCAGACCACGGCCCCCTTCACCATGGGAATTCGGGAGAGCCTCTTCGCCTTCTTTATCCAGGATAACTTTCAGTTTCGACCGGGCCTCACCCTTAACTTTGGTTTGCGCTACGAGCCCCATACCAATCCCACTGAGGTAGCTGGGCGGAGCGCCAACCTGGATAATTACAGCGATTCGGCATTTCGAGTTGGCGGCGGGTTTCTAGGACGAAATCCATCCAAGAAGAATTTCGCCCCCCGCCTTGGGTTCGCCTGGGATATATCCGGAAACGGAAAGACCTCCCTGCGGGGTGGCTACGGGATCTTCTATGATTTGTTCGACTCCACCACCTGGGTCGGCCCCCCTCAACAGAACGCGCCCTTTTTTGTATTCGTTCAACTTCGTAATGCTGACTTTCCCGAACCCTACGGTCCCGGTGGTCCTGACCCCAGCCTGCCGGCAAGACCCAATCTTTGGGTTTATGGCACACCAAACTCCGCTTACATACAGCAGTGGAGTCTGTCGCTGCAGCAGGAAGTCCTGCCTTTGACCGTTTTGTCGGTGTCCTATAATGGAAGTCGCGGCGTCAAATTGAGCCGCTCGTCCGAAATCAATAGCAGGGTGCCTTCGATCGTCAATGGAAGGATTTTCTTTGACCAGAACGATCCACAGCGCAACCCCAACTTCGAACGTATAGGCGGCTTCAAATACGACGCCGATTCCTATTACCACGGCTTACGGCTTGGTGTGAACCGACGCTTCAACCAGGGCTTTCAAGTTCAGGCCAACTACACCTGGAGTCATGCCATCGACGACTATTCCTCCCAAGGGCCCTTTGACGGCCCGGGAGGAAGCAACGACAACCTGATCGACTTCCCAAATGTGGGCAAAGCCAACTCCAATATGGATCTGCGAAATCTCTTTCAGGCCAATTTCACCTACGCGCTGCCAGGAGAAAATATCCAGGGTGCGGCGGGCATGGTTCTGGGTGGCTGGCTGGTGAGCGGGATTCTCAATCTGACCGATGGTTCGCCTTACAACAATTCGATAGGTTTCGACCAAGCCGGAACCGATTTAACTACGGGCCATGTGCAGCGGCCCGACCTGGCGCCGGGAGGCAACAATAATCCCGTTAAAGGGGACGGCCGGGATCCGGATGAGTACTTCGATAAAAGCGGTGGCGATTTTGTTCTGCAGGAGCCTGGGTTCTGGGGCAATCTGGGGCGAAACACGATGGTTTTGGGAGGAACGGCCACCTTTGACCTTTCTCTTCAGAAGGACACCCCGATCGCAGGAGAAAACGTGAAGCTCCAGTTTCGCGCGGAATTTTTCAACCTCTTGAATCGGGCCAACTGGGGAGTACCGACAAGAACTTCCTACGCCAGCAGCTTCGTAGGACGCGTCCCTTGCTTCAGTAATTGCGCCAGTACTCCCTATCACGGTGCTTTTGGCAGGGTGAGAGACACCAGCACCTCGGCTCGGCAGGTCCAGATCGCTTTAAAGTTAATTTTTTAAGGAGCGATCTACCCCTTTGGGTCATGAAGGGAATCCGGCTCCTAGAGCCGGATTCCCTTTTTTTGTGCCTCGTCTCAGAATGGCGATTGTCTTTGACGAATCGCAGGTCTATGATTTGAAAACAGGATGATTCCAAGAAAAAGCCAGACTTTACGGCTGTGTCTCCTTCTTTTCCCCTTATTCCTCTCACTGGGCCACTCGCAGAGTGAGTCGGTTAGCGCCCCGCCTGCGGTTCTCATCAAAGGGGCAACTCTGATTGACGGAACCAACAATTCACCGATGTTCGACACCGGCATTTTGCTTGAAGGAGATCGCATCCGCCAGATCGGACAACTGGAGAACGTCGTTCTTCCTTCCGGCACCCAGATCATCGAGGCAGAGGGGAAATACGTGATCCCGGGTCTGATCGATATGCACGTGCACTATGACAAGCCGTGGCTTCACCGATTGTATCTGGCCAATGGGGTCACCACGGTCCGGGATCTGGGGTCCTCCGTAGAGCGAATGACCACGCTGAGACAGGAGATCGCGGTGGGCAATATTTTGGCCCCCAGACTGTTTATCTCAGGAATGCCCATCAATCCCAGGACCGTAAAAGCTATGGGTGTGAAGAGCTCTGCAGAAATGGCTCTCAAATTAGCGGAAGCGGGAGTCGATGGGATCAAGGTCACCGGTTACAGCGTAGAGGAACTGAGGGAGATCGTCCGAGTGGCCCACAGCCATGGATTGAAGGTCTATGGGCATACGGGGCCCATCCGTCAACCAGGGGCTTCGGGTCCCGGACCGCGCGCCGCCGTAAAGGCAGGACTTGACGGAATCGAACATGGGACCAGTCTGCTGGAGGCTTCCTTGGAGCGGGACATTTCCCTACCCGCCGACTACAGCCCCCTCAACTGGGATCACCAGTTTCGCTATTGGTATTTACCCATGAATCAGTGGGTGAGCCTGAAGAAACTGGATGAGTTGGTCGGGCTTATGGTTGAGAATGAGGTGTATTTTTCACCCACATTGATTACCTTCTACCGCAACTTCGTGGTCAAGGGAACTGGCGAATGGGAGGCTGATCCTGCCCATCAGTACATTCCTGAGGATAAGCCTCCACCCTTCGGGGCCTTCAATGCCGAAGAGAGGGAGCAGTGGAGAAGAAACG
>JAPUKI010000370.1 GCA_027295745.1 Acidobacteriota bacterium | reverse complement strand
CTCACACACTGGTGGAAGAGGCACAGCTGTTTATCGAGGCAGCTCACGCCTGTCGGGAACGGCTTGCCGCGCGCCCAGTTCCCCTTCCCTCAGGGACTGGCGTGTCCAACTCGTCGGCCTAGAGTAATGATGAAATGGAGCTTCAAAGGCTGGGTTTCAAGCTTTTCCTGGAAGATCCCTCACGACTGGAAATCCGCAAACTGATCCCCGTCTTCCACTCCTGGATCCAAGGGCAGGTTTTTCCCGATCATCTGCTGGTGGATGTCCACGACTACACTCACATCTATGGGGGACCGGGAGTCCTCCTGGTTGCCCATGAAGGTAATTTCAGTCTGGACTGGGCTGAGGACCGGCCAGGACTCTTCTATTATCGAAAACAGCCTCTTGACGGTTCTCTCCCAAGCCGCATGAAGGAGATCTTCAGAGCGACACTGCAGGGATGCCAGCTTTTGGAAGAGAGCGACAGCCTGGGCGGCATCCAGTTCAAGACCGACGAGATGTTGCTGGTGGCAAACGACCGGCTGCAAGCTCCCAACCTTGAAGAAACATTTCAGCAGCTAAAGCCAGCCCTCTCGGAGTTCCTGAGTCAGGTTTTTAAAGGAAATGATTTCGCTTTGACCCCTCAGCTGAAAGCGAAGGAGCGCTTCGCAGTTTTAGTAAACAATACGTCCTCCACCCCACTCAAAGATCTGCTCAAACGAGTCTCCTGAGGAGTGTTAGGGAAGGAGCCTGTCCGAGTAATAGGTGGGGTCGCGCGGATGGGGCTTGGGTGGGCAGGTCGAGGAGCGAGGAGGAGACGATGTCAGGGACATCGGCGGCGACTAGCGACCAAGAGATGCACCGCAACCCCCTTCCGCCCAAAGGGTTACGGCGGCACCGGATCATCTACGGTGTTGGCGCTCCTCGACGATGTCCAGACATTGCCTGCAACGCGACCTCACCTATTACTCGGACCGGCTCCCAGGGCTTTCTCCAACAGTTGGGCCGCCTTGGCAGGAAGTCTCTTGGTGAGTTCCTGGGCCGCCTGATGCCCTCTGGAAGACATCTTCTTCCAGGTTTTCTGCAAAATCGAGATCAACTTCTCCTGGTCGTGCTTTTCAGCAAAGTCGGAGAGCTCGTTTTCCAGAAACACCAGACAGATAGCGTCTTCAAAGAGTTGGACTTCTGGATCCAGTTTGAGCCGAATCTTCAGTAACAGCTGCTGTAAACGGTGGATCGTTTCCTCTTCGTAGCCGACAGCCTTGAGGATTTTGGCTGCCTCCTTGGCGTGGAATCTGGCCAGTGTTTTTCGCCACTGCCTGTAGCCGTTCCTGTTCATTGGATAGCTGCTGCGGGGAATGGTCCAGCGCCGGATGTGCTGGCAGTGGGCGGCCAGCAGCAGCGCTTCTGAAGGAGTCTTCTCCAGTTGCTTCACCCAGTGGGCCAATCTCATATGATAGTGAAGGGACCACGGCACTTGCCGCCCATCCACTACAATGATCTTGGGGTCCTCACCGTGGGCAGAGTCAAACTCCCGAATGGCCGCATCGAATCGCGGATTCCCCTCCAGCATCTCTACCGCTCATCATATCAAGAAATGAGAGGATCTCCGCTTCGCGACAACCTGGCGTGAGAAGTCCGGGCTAAGGTTGCGACATTAAGCTGACTGAGATTTAATCTGAACCAGTGTGGGGGTTCCACGCTTGGCTGAGGCTTTCTTCAGCACAAGCCAATGGGGGCACTTCTTTTCATCCCTGTAAAGCCTCTCGCAGTCGTCACATCGAACACACTCGGTAACCAAGATTCTGGGCCCATCAATGGCTCCCCACTCGCATGCCTTCTCGCAGATTTTACAGGTCTTACATTCACTCCATCTCTTGATCCGGAAAACAGTCAAGTTGGAAATTAATCCTAAAGCTGCTCCCAAAGGGCAAAGATAGCGGCAATAGAAATTTCTGATGAAGACTGTGGTCAGCAAAAGAAGCCCCAGCATGACCCACATGACCGTTGATCCACGGAGAGTAAACATCCAAAAGGGTTCGATGTACCGATAAATAAGATTGTCCCTGGTTATCAGAAAGTACGCGATGGCAGCCCCCAGGAGGAGATACTTTATATAGATGGCGCGCCTCTCTATCCGCATAGGAAGCTCGAACCTGAGCCTTGCCGGAATAACCCTGTCTAGAAGTTGAGTGAGAGCACCGAATGAGCAAATCCGGCCACAGTATAGTCTTCCCCATAACACCGTGGATGCAACCGTGAAGAGCATCAGGAGATACCAGGAAAGGTTGTATCTAAAAAGGGGGAAGTTCCACTCCAAGAGTCCAAAGATATTGACTATGGACACGAGGCTGCTCTTAAAGAAACCAATGTACACAACCGAGACGATCATCGTCGTATATTTGAGCAGGGTGCTTTTTTTGAAGAAGCTGACCAGAGCCAGGGCAAGGAAAGCGGAAAGCACCAGCACGTCAAGGGCCTGATCACCAATCGCTGCGACCATATCCTCGTCCTCACTATCCTCTTCAATGAGTGCATCCAGATCGGAAAGGGACAGTTGCGGGGAATCCGACTGCTGGGAATCCTCTGCAGTCATAGGTGTCTCCACCTGCGGGTAGGCTGCAAGCAGTCTCAGAAAGCAAAACAGAACCGTTGTTCCCAGTAAAAACGTTCTACTGTGCACCATCTCCATCTTCTTTGACTAAGTACAGCCTGGCGATCCGGCGGGCACTTTTTCGGATAACTCTGGAGGCGCTGGCTACCGAGATGGTGGCCCGAGTTACAGCATCGATGTCTCTACGAATTCTGAAGGAATCGAGAATGCTCTTGTTCCTGAATTGGGCAGCAAACCTGGGCTGATCTATTGAAAAATATCCATACGGCTCGTGGTTCTCGACCACTTTTATCTGCGTAATCATTCCTTTTGTGTTCATGGCAACGGCAATTTCTATGGGTCCTTCGTATCCCCGCTCTCGGGGTTCAACATCGGTCGTGAAAAAAACAAAACCCACCAGCGTCCTCTGATTGGTTTGCGGGTCAATTTTGTAAGCCTTATAGTGAGGCAAATCTCCACTCTTTGATGAGAAAGCATCCGCTTCCGGGAAGATCTCTCTTATATGACGTTGCTCCTCCCTGGTGACTATCTGAACAACCTCGCGGAAAAAACCGTAAGAGGCCACTGCAGCCGACTGAATCGGAGCGTGAAAAATAAAAATACCCAGGAGAAGGATCACGATCACAGTGGCCTTCTGTTCTGGAGGCATGATGTACTCCTCAAGCGATTTACACCCGCACTCAAGACAGCCGAGTCTCTTCGAGCAGGTTCTTCCAGGACGATTGCGCTGATAGACATGTCGTTAAACCGATTATACATCGTAGAGAGAAATTCCCCATAAAATCGGCGGCATCCCCCGGGCAAAGCAGCTACCGCTTCAAAACCTTGACAGGTCCGGTGTCCAGGCCTTACTTTACTTCCATCTTGACATCATAATAGTCGTTGGCAGGTCAGCTTTCCTCTCCAGTAGGATGACACCTTAATGCCGGATAAGGAAATCATTCGGGCACTCCGCACCACCTCTGGAGAGACCTATGGTCTTCCCTCTGATCTTCTTCAGAAAGCTTCCCGCCGTTTAGGCATTGCGGCACTACTTTATGCGGGGTGCTACTTTATCGCCTACACGGCAGGCTGGTTGGCAGGGGATCCTTCCCACTCTCTAATTCCTCTAGTGTTCGGAGTCCCCATCACTCACCTGGTGGCCGGCACTTCGATCTTGATCTCTCTGGGCATGTTTTTCGTTGCCTGGAGCGGGAAGGTCAGTCCCCAATTGCTCTGTGATCTGGGGCTCATTTACGAAGTCATCGCAGCTATCGGCATTGATTTTAGCCTGACCTTTGAACCCATCCCGCCCGATTTTTTGCCTACCGGTATTTCTTGGGTCTGTGTTTGGCTGATCCTGTTTGTTCTGATCGTGCCCAGCACGCCGGGCAAGGCACTGATAGCAGCACTCGTTACCGCATCGACCACGCCCTTCCTGCTGTTGGTGGGAATGGCACGGGGAACAGCCGATCCCTCT
>JAPUKI010000037.1 GCA_027295745.1 Acidobacteriota bacterium | reverse complement strand
TCCGTACCCGTTTGTCAGGCGGATGGTCTTTTCTGTGACTTTCCCACTCATCATCCGCTCTTTATGCGGAGTTATTCCCGGAGCATGAGGTTCCCTCAAAACATTGATTTGGTGATCAACTTTGGAGCCAAGGGTGGAGGTTCGCCAGCAGGAGGCCGGTTGGTGCATGTGAGCAGCGATGCCGATATGATCGGAAAAAGGGGATACGCAGATCTTCCCATCCTTGCTCATGTCTCAACAGTGATCGCGGATCTTTCCGATGCCCTTGATGGCCTGTTGACAGCGGATCGCATGAAACGGCTGCGCTCGGAACGGTTGGAGAAGGCCAGTGCCTTTAATCAGAAGTTGCGAAAATCGAGAGAGATTGCCATAGAGGCGAAGTTTGACAGCACTCCGATGTCCTGGGAGCGGGTCGGCTATGAGCTGAATAAGGTCCTGGATAAGAATGCTGTCATCGTTCCGGAAATCGGCAGCGAAGGCGCTAAGGTGATGGAAATCTTGAAGATGGGCCATGAGGACAAATTGCGAATTGGACGCACAACTGGCTCAGCACTGGGTTGGGGAGTAGGAGCGGCACTGGGAGTGCAGTTGGCCCTACCGGAGCGCCAGGTCGTCGCGATGCAGGGTGACGGGGGTATTCTGTTTGGTCAAACCGAGACGCTGTGGAGCATTTCTCGCTATGATGCGCCTGTGCTCATAGTGGTGATGAATAACCACAGTTACAACGAAACCCGCAATCGCAACCTTTCCTTTGGTGGAAGGCAGTTCAAGACTGGCAAAGACTTAACCAGCTATTTGGGTGATCCCGACGTGGACTTCTCCAAGATAGCCGCTGCCTACAACATCAAAGGTGAGAAAATTTTTGATCCCGACGATCTGGGTCCGGCGCTACAGCGGGCGGTAAAGACCATGCGCGAAGGCCGGCCCTATTTACTGGATCTGGAGGTGGAGCGGGACGGAATATTCAGCGAGAACACCTGGCGTTCTCCTTTCTCAATTGCTCAACTTCGCAACCAGAGAAGTTAATTTTTATGGGTTGGAAGCACACTATTGGCCGATGGGTTTTCCTCACCTGTACTGGGCTAGCTGTTCTGTTGTTGGCCTCTCAATATGTTGGCATGGGCAAGGGTGCTCCTGGCCCGACTGCCAGTAACCTGTCGCCGCTGCTGCAAGCACCAGAGGGAAGCCAAATCTTTGGCCTGGCTTGCACTGGGTGTCATGGCTTGCGCGAAACGCAGCTCCAGAGAAAAACGGCTGATCAGTGGAGGAACACCGTGTACTCCATGATCTCCAGGGGAGCCCCCTTGCTGCCCGATGAGATTGAACCCCTGACCCAGTATCTGGCAGCCACCTATGGCACTGATTCGCCTCCTCCCAGCTCAGGAGGCGTCAGTTCCCAAGGCGAGACAGCACTTCCTGAAGGCCCGGGTCGAAGCATCCTGGTAGGCAGCTGTGCCAGTTGCCATGGCTTAGATCTGCCCCTCAACTCGCGCAAGTCTGAAGCTGAATGGAAACGGACCATCAGCAACATGGTTGGCTTTGGTGCCAATATAACGCCGCAAGACCAGGAAATACTGGCCAAATATGCGGCTGAGCATTTTGGCGCTCCTTGAGGGCGGCTCAGTACGACTGCTCGGCCTCACCCTAACGGGCTTGCTCATACGCCTCCACTCCCGCTTCGTTGTACTTACTGGCTTCCAGTCTTGGGCTTCCACTCACGGGCTAATCGCTGGGCTTCGGCTATTTGTTGAGCGGTCATCTTTGCGGCTAGCTCATCTCGATTCTTGACAGATCTTTCTCTGTGATCACCTGTCAGGTCTGACGCGGCGAGGTTGTACCACATGTGTGCTTGGATATAGTCTTGAGGCACTCCCCGTCCCTCGTCGTACATTACACCAAGGTTGTTTTGGGAAGACGCAAGTCCCTGCTCAGCCGCCGCCCTCCACCAGCGAACAGCTTCCTTGTAATCCTGAGGCACTTCCTGTCCCTCGTTATACATGACACCAAGACGGTACTGGGCGTCAGCATCTCCCTGCTCGGCTCTTTTCATCCATTCGGCAATGTCGTCCGGTACCTCGCTGGTATCCCCAGTAGTCGGTGGTGGTTCATTCTGTGGGAAAACAGGTAGCACGAGCATTCCCAGGATTAGGGCAGCGGTGGTCACAGGCCAGGAACTCATTTTGGAAACCACGGCTCACCTCCTATGGAGAGAATTGGATGCGATGTGATTGTAACATGAAAAACCTGTCTCCCTGTAAGGGCCAGGGGCCGCTGACACTACAAAAAGGGAGAGCGTATCTTCTATCAGGAACTTCACCATCGCTAAGCACTCAGTCGATTTTACCCTCATTTCATTCCTAACCGTATTGAGGTAACGAGGCACGAAGGTTGGAACATTTATCCCTTTTGAGCGTAGAATTAACGGGTGTGGTGTGCCCGATGAGGTATCTCCTTTGAAGAAGCTTCTCTTGATCCTATTTGTGGGAATGTTTTTGGCGATCCTGGGCTTTCGTCTCTACCAGGAGCTGTCTGGAGACGAGGTTGCGGCAGGCGGAGGGAACTTTGGAAGTGGCAGACCCTTTGGAGGTGAGGCACCCTCCATGCTGGTCGACATGGCTGTTGTCCAGCCGCATCGCTTTGAAACGACGCTTGAAGTTCTGGGCGAGTTGGAACCCCAGGCTGAAGTGGCCGTGATGTCTCGGGTCAGCGGTCGCCTGCAGCAGGTGTTGGTGGACCGGGGAGAGGCAGTCGAGGAAGGACAACTGCTGGCCGTGGTGGACGATGTGGACTTACAGCAGCAGATCCACCGTGCCGAGGCTGCTATTGCCATTGCCCGTGCTGGAGTCAGCCGGGAACAGGCCACCTCCCGAAATCTACTCATCCAGGTTGAACGGTATCGAGACCTCCATAGAGAGGCACTGATTTCGACGCAGGAGATGGAAGAGCTGGAAAGCCGAGTGAGCGTCGCTCAGGCCCAGCTGGAGCTGGCGATGGCTCAAGTCCAACAGGCCGAGGCCTCTTTACGTGAGCTGAGAGTACAACAGGAACAAACCCGAATCTATTCGCCCCTGGAAGGATTTGTCGGTACCCGCTACCTGGATCCGGGAGCTCTGGTGAGTCCCAGTGTGTCGATTATGTCTGTTTTGCATGTGAGTCGGCTCAAGACGGTGGTACCTGTTGCTGAAAGAGAAATCCAACAGATTCGGGTGGGCTTGCCTGCTGAAATTACTGTCGATGCTTATCCGGATCAAATATACAAGGGTACCCTCACCCGCATCACTCCTTTCCTGAACCCGGAAACCCGCAGTGTGGACGTGGAAATAGAAATTGCAAATCCCCACCACACCTTAAAACCGGGAATGTTCGCCCGTGTGCAGATTGATGCCAGAATTCCCAGGGAGGCTCTCAGCATTCCGCGCTCCGCCCTACTGACTCGAGGGATTCAAAAAGGAGTGTATATGCTCAACGAGGACATGACCACTGTCTTTCAATCCATCCAGATTGGCCAGATCAAAGGGGATGTGGTGGAGGTGGTTGAGGGGTTGAAGGAAGGTGACGAAATTGTGAGTGCGGGAGCTCAGAGCCTGAACGAAGGGGACCTGGTGAGGCTGCCATGAATCTTCCTGATTTAGCGATTCGTCGTCCCGTTTTTATTACTGTTGTTTTCCTGATCGTTACGCTTCTGGGTGGAATCTCGTTTTTGCAGCTTCCAGTCGATTTGATGCCGGATGTCTCTTTCCCGACCCTGTCGGTTCAAACCAGTTATGCGGGCGTTGGGCCCGAGGAGATGGAAGAGCTGGTCACCATCCCACTGGAGCGGGCACTCTCCTCCACGCCGGGCGTCGAGGAAATCACTTCCACATCCTCGGAGGGAAGCAGTCAGATTCGTTTGTCCTTTTCCTGGGGCACCGACCTGGACACTGCCACTGACGAAATCCGCACCAGGCTCGATCGGGTACGTGGCCTCCTTCCCGAGGATGCCAGCTCTCCCACCGTATTCAAGTTTGATGTGAGTGCCTTCCCCATCATGTTCATGGGTGTTTCCGGGGACATGAATCCACGAGAGCTGAGGGAGTTTACGGACAAGCAGCTTCAATATCGGTTTGAACGGATTCCTGGAGTTGCCCAGGCCAGCGTTTGGGGCGGTTTAGAGCGTGAGATCCACGTCAACCTGGACCGCGCCAAGCTGCATGCACTCCGGATTAGCCCCGCCCAGGTCATGGCGGCATTGCGCCGCGAGAACGTGAATGAGCCGGTTGGAAAGGTCGTCGAAGGCGATTTTGAAGTGCTGATGCGCACTCAAGGAGAGTATGTCTCTCTTGGGGAGATCCGGAAAACCATGGTGACACAGCGACAGGGACAGCCGGTGTACATAGCCGACATTGCTCAGGTGGAAGACAGTTCTCAGGAAGTTCGAAATGTGGTGCGAGTCAATGGCAACCCGGGACTCCGGATGGGGGTCTGGAAGCAGTCTGGAGTCAACACGGTGGAGGTGGCCAGAGAAGTCCAGAAGGAAATCGAGAGACTCAACCGTGATTTTCCAAACATTCATATTAACTCGATTATCGACACTTCCACTTTCATAGAAAGCGCTGTGGCAAACGTGAGGAACGCTGCTTTGTATGGCTCCATGCTGGCGGTTTTCATCCTCCTGCTCTTCCTGAGGAATTTACGAAGTACGCTGGTGGTGGCTATCTCCATTCCTATCTCGGTGATCGCTGCCTTCGGTTTGATGTATTTCTACGGGTTTACTTTAAACATCGTCACCTTCGGAGGGATGGCCTTGGGAGTCGGCGTTCTCGTGGATAACGCCATCGTCGTGCTGGAGAACATCTACCGACACCGACAGGAGGGCATGGAGAAAAAGGAAGCGGCCCGCCAAGGCACCAAGGAAGTGGCGATGGCCATCACCGCCTCCACTTTGACGACCATTGTTGTGTTCTTGCCGGTCATCTTTATGAGTGGAGTGGCGGGTGTTATTTTTCAACAGCTGGCCTGGGTGGTGTCTTTTTCGCTCTTTAGTTCACTGTTGGTGTCCCTCACGCTGGTTCCCCTTCTTGCCAGTCGGTTTGTTCGTGTCAGGGAACCCGATCCCAACAGCTGGCAGTATGGACTGGTTCACAGAACGTCTCTCTGGTTGGAAGCTCTCGACCAAAGTTATGCCCGCGCCATTGGGTTCTCACTGAGGCATCGGGGGCTGATTATTTCCGCAACCCTGGTCCTGTTGATTTCCAGCTTCTTGCTCCTGCCATTCATCGGATTGGAGTTGGAGCCGCAAACGGATCAGGGTGATGTTCGAATTAATCTGGAGTTGCCGGAAGGAACCCGGCTCGAGGTCACAGAGCGGTTTGCTCTTCGTGCCGAGGAGATTATTCAGGAGCTGGTACCGGAGGTCGAAAACATCATGACGGAGGTGGGCTCAGCCGGTGGCTGGCAAAGTGCCAGTGTACACACGGCCTCGATCCGTTTGAGCCTGGTTCCTCAGTCAGAGCGCTTGCGGGGCAGCCAGGAAATTGCTCGGGCCCTGCAGCCGGCTTTTGACAAGTTCCCCGGTGTGATTTCGCGCATCCGTGCCGGCGGCGGCGGTTTCATGATGCGAGGGGGGCAGGGTGGTGGAGACCGCCTGTCCCTGAACATTCGAGGCTACGACCTCACCAAAAGTTCCGCTCTGGCGATTAAGCTCAAGCGGGTCATGGAGTCGATTGAAGGGGTCTCGGATGCCCGTCTCAGCCGAAGCGCGGGACGTCCCGAAAGCCGAATCCTGATCGACCGGGACAAGGTGGCAACCATGGGACTTTCAGTCTCTGATATCGCCACCACCATCCGGACCAGTGTGGGGGGCGCAACGGCTACTTACTTCAGAGAAGGAGGCGAGGAGTACCAGATCCTGGTCCGTTACCAGGAAAAAGACCGATTGAGCAGTGAAGATGTGATGGCCATTCCCATCCAGACACCCAGCGGACTTGTGGTCCCGCTCCAATCTCTGGTCCGATTGGAACGCACTGAGGGCCCTTTGGCAATCCAGCGAAAGGATCAGCAGAGAATCGTCACTGTGTCGGGAAATCTCTCCGGAACGCGTGACATGGGGTCTGTCGTGGCGGAGTTAGAGGAAAAAATCCGTTCTCTGAATGTGCCGCCTGATCTGGCCATTGTTTTTTCCGGTGAGTGGGAAGAACAGCAGGAGGCATTCTTCTACTTACAACTCAGCTTCATGATGGCCGTGCTCCTGGTTTACCTGGTCATGGCCGCCCAGTTCGAGTCCTTCAGATATCCCTTTTTGATCATGTTCTCCTTACCCCTGGCCTCCATTGGGGTGATATTGGCGCTCTTTCTGACGGATACGACCTTTAATATTCAGGCTTTCGTAGGCGTGATCATGCTGGTGGGGATTGCCGTGAACAATGCCATTGTGATGGTGGATTATATCCTGCAGCTCCAGCGCCACCACGGATTCTCTCTGTTGGATTCCCTGGTGACGGGAGGGCGTCGGCGACTGCGCCCCATCTTGATGACAACGCTCACCACAGTTTTGGGGCTGACGCCCATGGCTCTGGGCATTGGCGCGGGATCAGAACTGCAGGCTCCCATGGCTCGGGTTCTGATTGGTGGGCTCATCTCCTCTACCTTCATTACACTGTTCCTTGTACCCACTCTCTTTATGACCATGGAGAGAGTGCGGTTCGGGCGTCGCCGGGAAAAGATTGCCTCTGCAGTCGAACCTGCCATGGGCCAGGCCTCGTGAATCAGCAGCAGCTTCCCTCATTGGATTTCATCCGGGCGACCATCCAGGAAGACTTGAAGGCCAACAAGCACCAGGGCCGAGTTGTGACTCGATTTCCACCTGAGCCCAACGGTTATCTGCATATCGGACACGCTAAATCGATTTGCCTCAACTTCGGTGTGGCCTCCGAGACCGAAGGAGGTGTCTGCAACTTGCGCTTCGATGACACCAATCCCAGCAAGGAGGAGGTCGAATATGAGGAATCGATCAAAAGAGACGTTCGCTGGCTGGGATTCGATTGGGGTGAGAGGCTCTTCCACGCATCGGACTATTTTGAGCAGCTGTATCAATTCGCGGTGCAGCTGATCAAACTTGGCAAGGCCTACGTGTGCAGTCTGAGCGCCGAGGAAATCCGAGAGTACCGCGGCACCTTGTCCCAGCCTGGCCAGGACAGTCCCTATCGAACCAGATCGGTGAAGGAGAACCTGGAGCTGTTCCAAGGCATGCGGGCAGGGGATTTCGAGGACGGCTCGCACGTCCTTCGAGCGAAAATAGACATGGCCTCTCCCAATCTGAATATGAGAGATCCAACCCTTTACCGAATTCGACGAGTGTCGCATCACAGGTCTGGCGACAGGTGGTGCATTTATCCGATGTACGATTATGCTCATTGCCTGTCGGACTCCATCGAGGGGATCACGCATTCTCTCTGTACCCTCGAATTCGAGGATCATCGTCCGCTCTACGATTGGGTGCTTGACCAATTGAGCCTGGATTGTCATCCTCAGCAGATTGAGTTCGCACGGCTCAATCTCAGCTACACCATCTTGAGCAAGCGAAAGCTTCTGGAGTTGGTGAAGGAAGGTCATGTCACGGGCTGGGATGATCCCAGGATGCCGACTCTCAGTGGGCTGCGGCGACGTGGTTATACGCCGGAGGCCATCCGCAACTTCTGTGAGCAGATAGGTGTGGCCAAGAGGGACGTTGTCGTGAGCGTGGCGCTGCTGGAGCACCACCTTCGGGAGGATTTGAATCGACGCTCCCCGCGCGTCATGGCCGTGCTGAACCCACTGAGGGTGGTCATCGACAACTATCCCGAAGACCAGGTGGAAGAGTTGGATGCCGTGAACAATCCGGAGGATTCCACTATGGGTTCGCGGAAGGTTCCTTTTTCTCGGGTGCTGTACATCGAACAGGAGGATTTTCGCGAGGACCCGCCCAAAAAGTTCTTCCGCCTGGCCGCCGGTCGTGAGGTCCGACTGCGATACGCCTACTATATTAGATGCGTGGAGGTGGTGAAGGATGAGAAGACGGGCCAGGTGGTCGAATTGCACTGTACCTATGATCCGGAGACGCGAGGTGGCTCCTCTCCCGATGGACGCAAGGTGAAGGCGACCATCCACTGGGTTTCAGCAGCCCACTCTCTCAACGCCGAAGTGCGCCTGTACGATCGTCTGTTCGTTCAAGAAAA
>JAPUKI010000369.1 GCA_027295745.1 Acidobacteriota bacterium | reverse complement strand
GCCTCGATGGGGATCTTCGTGGGAGGCATTTCCGCCCTGGTCCCCTCTCGCAGAAATGATCTGGCGGCCCTGGCCTTTCCAGCGCTGGCCGGCTCCACCCTGGCCACCTTGATGACCGGGGCCCTGGCCGGACTCTTCTACCACGGACAGCAGGGGATCCTGGGACTTTAAGCGACTTTCTCGAATTCTGAGACCGGAATCTCTGATGGTAGACTATGACAATGAAACGAGAGCTGGAGGTAATTGGCCGCCATACGGATTTGCCCATCAAGCTGGATGGTGTTCTGGACGAGACGATCTGGGCGGAAGTTGAGCCAGGGCGAGGTGACAACTCGATTGGTCAATTCGCGCTTGGACTACTCCTTCAACACCCAAATGTTTCTCAGCGCCTTTATCCAATACAACAGTGAGCGGCGCCAGGTGAGCTCGAACCTTCGCTTCAATCTGATTCACCGTCCACTGAGTGATATTTTCATTGTTTACAACGAAGAGCGGGACGCTTTTCAGGATGGAGAAGCAGATAAATCTTTAACTCTCAAGTACACCTACATGTTCGACTTTTAGCGGCTCCTGGGGTTGCAGCCCTTCAGGCCTTGGTGTAAGTCGGGCTGTCGTGCTGTACACTAGAGCAATCCACAAAAGCGTGAGAAAGGATGGTGTCCATGACTTCAAGAACTCTGCTTCTACTCGGCACTCTTCTGCTGGCCTGCCTGAGCAGCTGCAATCAGGCGGCTGTCGAAGCCACTGTACCGCAAAGTTCGGCCCCCACTTCCTCTTCCCTGAGGCCGGTGAATGACAGGCCGCTGCCGGAACCCTACGCCACAGAGAGTGTCCGCAACCGGTCCACGGTGATTGAGCGTCCTGAGGGAGCCCAGCTTCATGTGCCGGAGGGATTTCAAGTCCATGAGTACACCCCTGATTTCACCTTCGAGCGCCCCAGGTTCTTACAGCTTGGACCCAGCAACGAGGTCCTGGTTTCCGATTCTCAGGATGAAGGAGCTGTCTATGTCCTGCAGGATACAGACCACGATGGGGTAGCGGACCAGCGACACACCCTCATCGAAGATATGTACCGTCCCTTTGGCATCGCCTTTTGGAGAGATTATGTGTACGTCGCAGGCACTATCGAAGTGAAGCGATGGAAATACAATCCTTCCACGATGACGGCTACCGGGGAGGGAGAAACCGTTGTCTCATGGCCCGACTTTGAAAGAGGTCATTGGACCAGGACCATCCTCTTCAATCAGGACGGCACGAAAATGTTCGTCACCGTTGGATCGGGATCCAATGTGAATGCCGGTGAAGATCCCCGTCGGGCCGCGATTAATGTCTATAATCCCGACGGCACCGGACATGAGCTTTATGCGGAAGGACTGCGCAATGTGGTCGGCCTGGATTTTTACCCCGGCACCCAGGAGCTCTGGGCCGGCATTCAAGAGCGCGACGCTTTGGGAGATGACCTGGTTCCCGATTATTTCACCTCTGTTCAGAAAGGCGACTTTTTTGGATGGCCCTACAGCTATATCGGCCCCCATGAGGACCCGCGGCGAGAGGGTGAACGACCTGATCTGGTCGAGAAGACTCGCTACCCGGATGTTCTCCTGGAGGCCCACTGCGGAATGCTGGACCTGGAGTTCTACACAGCGTCCTCCTTCCCGGAAGAATACCGGGGCGGGGCATTCCTGGCTTGCCACGGATCCTGGAACCGTTCCCAACGCGTCGGGTACCGGGTTGACTTTGTGCCTTTTCAGGAGGGAAGACCCACTTCGGGACCACGCGAGTTTCTCCACGGCTGGATGTTAGACCCGGAGAAAAAGGAGGTATGGGGTCGACCGGTGGGGATTCTTCAACTACCCGACGGCTCGCTTCTTATCTCCGATGATGGCGGGAAAAAAATCTGGCGAGTCTTCTACAGCGGTTAGCCCGCATTCCTCACACCAGGTCGTCGTTACTGGAGGGTCACAGCCTCTTCCAGTGAGAAGGCCAGCAGAGCTTCTGAAGGGACACGCACTTGCTTGCCTCGAACCGCCTGTATGGCAACCCCGGCGCCAGCTCCTGCGGCAGCGCCCACTGCAGCCCCCTTTTTCCCACCGGTAAGAGCTCCAATCAAGGCACCGATTACTGCGGCACCGCCCACAACCTTGGCGGTTTCCTCACCTTTGCCCTCGCTTGCCACTGTGGCGAATTCACTGGAAAGCGAATACGTCTTGTCTCTCACCGTGATGCTACGAAGCTGCAGGGCGATTTCTTCCTGGCCCCTCAGCTGCCCTGACTGTTTGACGTGGACCAACTGCACCGACGCAAAGGTCCCCTTGGGTGCCAGGATTTCTCCAGCCACCGTCACCGGCTCCTCCAGGGTAGCGCGAAAGGTTTCTCCCGGTTGGTTCACATTCGAATCGACCGGGTCGATCATGCGTATAACCAGGACCGTGCCTTTGGGCACCGTGTAAGGATCAGAAGGTAATCCGGGCGGGGACGTGGAAACAGCAGCGGCCGGAGTTCCAAAGACAATACTCTCCACATCAGTAATCGCGAAGCTTTCAACCTGGCCGTCCTGCCGAAGCAACCGCACTGTCCGAGAGTCTCCTCCCAGAAAGGTGCCTTCTACTGTGCGACCGCCCTGTAAGTGAAAAACATCGGCTAATGAACTGAGCGGGAATAATAGGAAGATGACTGCAAAACAGAGGCTCAAACGGTACCGCATCCCTGCCCTCCTTGCTGAAAGGGGTCTGACCTCTTGAAAACTAATTATTGAGGTGCTCTCCCCCCAACCGCATCACACAAACATTTTGAATCGGACTAGTCACCACCCGGTTGCCAAACTCCAAATGCAGGCCACAGGCGGCCACAATATCCACCTTGATTGCACTGCCACCCCAGGTACAACCGGTAATGCTCGTCCTCAGCGGCGAGAGACCCTCGCGATCAAACCAGCCCCCAGAGATGGAATAGAGATCTTCCTCCAGCACGCGGATCGAGTAAGTGGAGTTCAAGGTGGTCACCAGCACCCAGTCTCCCTGATTCAACTCGGCTTTACGCACCTCTTTGAGCCGTTCTGTTTCGTTAACAATGGCTTCCAGAGTGCGTTCCAAACCTGTGGTGTCCATTGTTACCTCTACTCTCCCCCCCGGAGGACTTTCCACATGCTAAAACTTTTCCTGGCGAAAGGCAACGACGTAAGCCGCCTTGCCCAATAAGGGAATTTTACCACACTCGTGAGTGTCAACGCGGTGCTGTTCATGATCGGCCTCATACTAGAATGGCTTGAGGTTGGCGAGATAGGCAGCCACGCCGGCCAGCAACAGCGAACCCCACCACAGGTACTTGCCCGATTCCGGAGCCCGCTTGGCAAGAACCATCATGACACCAAACAGAAGCCAGATGAGCATCTTGGAGAAGATCCATCCCGGCCAGGGCCAGCCCAGTTGCAGAAGGCCCAATAGACCAAACCCGCCAAGAAAGACCACTGCCAGCCCGATGCCGTTGGTGAGGGCCGCGAGTTTTCTCCATCGGGAATGGTTGAGCTCTCCTGCTGCGCCCAGGACGATCAATCCCCCTAGAGACACGAGAACCATGAAGACTCCGATCAAGTGCAGAACTTTAAAGACAGGATAGGACATCATCTAGATAATCAATCTTACTCCACCCAGTTCGGCCAGGCCATAGAGAAAATGATCTCCCGGCGACCCAATGAACATAAAATTGGCCGGGATTCCCCATTTCTGGGACAGCTCCTCGATCAACTCCGGCCCGAATTTTCCCTTCAAGACAAGGAACTCTATCTCAATATCGGGATAGGTCCTATCCAGAAACTCGAGGTCATCCTTGATCTTCTGGGGAACTTCACTCTCGTCTTGGACCACGGTCACAATCCTGATACGGTTGGAGTGCTCGTTTCGCTTGACATATAGAACAGCTCTATTCAAATTGGAGATATGGTCCCCTCGCGTGAAGAAAACCACCTGTTGAGAATTGATCTGATCGATTCTTAGGCGAATCGATCGTGAAAAGCGGGAGGTCGCCCTGCCCACGGTCTCACTCACTGCTCTAATCAGAAATAAACACGCCTTCAGGATTCCAATTCGTCCTAACATGATTAACACGACCAGGGCCGCTGGAATGAAGTACTCCAAAAAAACAACCAGATAGGCCGGGCTAATGAGAATATTTCCGACCAGTCCGGCCAACGTCAAAGAGATGGCAAAAAGGAGCGCTGGCCAGGAGGAGTGTTCGGGGCGACGGAGACGTGCCCGGTTGACCTTCAGAAGGATGTTGCCCACCCCGAAGAGGATCATCACCGCCAAGAAGGAGATGGTGTAGACTCCGGCCAGAGCACCCAACTCTCCACGGGTGATGGCAAGGACCGAGACTCCCAGCAGAAAAAATCCGATGATGATGCGGTGAGGGGTCTGAAACCGGTTGGTTTTGAGAAGAAACTGGGGCAAACAGCGATCTAGTGTCATTCGCTTGACCAGTCCAGTGACCCCAACGTAGGAAGTCAGCACAGCACCGCTGAGGACCAAGGCAGCATCAAGCGAGATCAACCAGGCTAACCAATTACCACCGGAGACTGCACCCATATGAGCAAGCAGTGCTTCCTGATGAGTGGGAACCTCGGGAATGGGAACCAGTGCCAGGGCAAGAAAGGCCATGATCGGGTTGAGGACGCTCACTGAAATCCACATGTTTCTCAGCGTCTTGGTGAAGACGCCTTGGCGCTGTTCCTCAACAAAGTTGGCCGAGCTCTCGAATCCCGATATCCCCAGCATGGCAGCAGCAAATCCGAAAAAGATTGCCGGGCCAATGCCGCGTGCTGTGGGCATTGCGAAATTGGCATAGAGTGTGTCCAGACCGTTAAATGCTATAAAAAGGACTCCTGAGAGGATCAGAAGCGCCATAGTGCTCAGGTGAGTGATAAAAATGACCACTGCGACTTGCGACACCTCTCGGATTCCCACTATGCTGAGTACCATAAAAATCGCCAGGAGCACGATGGTAGCGGGTATCACAGGAAGGCTATTCAAGAGATTATGAGCGTAATGCATAGCTTCGCTGGCCGAAATGACCGCCGTAGCCATATAGGAGAGCAAAGTCAGACAAGCTGCCATTGAGGCCAGCGATTTGCTGGTGGTGTTCAACAAAGCGTTATAGGCACCGCCGTTGAGGGGGAGTGCTCCAACCACCTCAGCGTAGATTTTTCGGTAGAGAAAGAGGACTGCAGCCACAATCAGCAGCGCAAGCCATGCCCACTTACCGGCTTGTATGATGGCAAGAGCAGAGACGTACAGGCAGGAGGAGGTGATGTCGTTTCCACAGATGGCAGTTGCCGGAAGTTCGGTCAG
>JAPUKI010000368.1 GCA_027295745.1 Acidobacteriota bacterium | reverse complement strand
CCCGAATTTTTTCCAGTTCCTTGGTGGCCATCTCGGGAAAGGCTTCGTAGTGAAGATGAGTGACTGGCTTTCCGCGAGCATGGTTGCGAACCGTGCCGTCAAAGGTGACGATGGCTCCTGATTCTGGAGAGGAAACAGATTTCACAATCTCCTGTCGATCGATTCTAGTTTCCACGATTCGGATCATGGTCATCCTCCACTCACCGGAGGGAAAAACGAAAGTTCATCACCTGGAGAAACAGAGGCGTCAAAGTTTGCATATTCCTGATTAACGGCAACCAACAGGATGGGTTGGTACTTCTTGAGTTCAGGAAAGCGGGTTTTCAACTGGTCGAAGATCTTTCTGACTGAAGTTTTCTCCTCCAGTTGTATCTCCACTTCCGAGTCCCCGACTAAGTCTTTCAGGGAGGCGAAAAAGCGCACTCTTAACATGTGGGCCTATTATACAGCTGATGAACACCTGCACAGCTGACAGCTGACACCTGACAGCTGACAACAGACAACTGACAACAGACAACAGACCGGCGGAGAACCTGAAACCTGCGAACGCGCGCGAAGCGAGCCTCCTGTCTCCTACCTCCTCTCTCCTGTCTGTGCTACCATGAGGCCCAGATGAGATGGATGCATCTTCTGGTCCTCTTGCTGGCAGTTTCCCCAGCCCACGGCGAAATCCTCAAGGTGAAGATCGACGGAATTATTGATCCTGTCACATCAGAATTCATTACGGGTGCAGTTGAGGAAGCTGAGAAGGCCGAGGCTGAATTTCTGCTCATTGAGTTGTCCACCCCGGGAGGTCTCGGGGTGTCCATGCAGGAAATCATCCAAGTTATTCTGAACTCGGAGATACCCATAGTCTGTTATGTGTATCCTCAAGGCGCACGGGCAGCCTCTGCGGGCTTTTTCATTCTTCTCTCAGCAGATGTAGCGGCCATGGCTCCCGGGACCAACACTGGAGCAGCTCATCCCGTGTTCCCGTTTGGGATGGAAGACGAGACCATGCTGGAGAAGGTGACCAACGACGCCCTGGCCAACTTACGGGCCATTGTCAATGAGCGCAACCGAAACTACGAGATGGCCGAGCAAGGCGTCGTGGAGAGCAAGGCCTACACCGCTCGCGAATCCCTGGAGGGAGGTCTGATTGACCTCATTGCCGAAAATGAGGAAGAACTCCTCAAGTTGCTCGATGGAAGGGAGATCACTCGCTTTAGTGGGGAACGGCAGAGGCTATCAACCCAGGGACAGCAGGTCAGGCTGCTGGAGATGACACTTCGCCAGAAGATCCTGTCCACCATCGCCGATCCCAATATGGCGCTGCTTCTGGGAGTGGTGGGACTCTTGGGGCTCTATCTGGAGTTCACCAACCCCGGGTTGATGGTCCCAGGGGTTGCGGGCGGAATTTGTTTTCTCCTTGCCCTGTTGGGCTTTTCGCTCCTTCCCATCAATCTCATTGGAGTTCTCTTAGTGCTTCTGGCAATAGGCCTGTTCATAGCCGAATTGACGGTTCAAGGTTTTGGTTTCTTCGGCGCCGGGGGTATTGTGGCCATGACTATGGGTCTTCTGCTTCTGATTGACGCGCCCAACCCGGAGGTGAGAATTCAGCTGGGGCTTGCCCTGGCTGTAGCGGTTTCTGTGGCCGCCATAATGCTTTTCTTGGTGCGATTGGCCATTCGATCGCACTTGGCCAGGGTGACCACAGGTCGGGGAGCGCTGGAAGGGTTGATTGCACAGGCCCGAACCGATATTAATCGAGAGGGAGGCAAAGTTTTTCTGCAGGGGGAATGGTGGGAAGCCGTCTCCCAGGAACCCATTTCCAGCGGCAGCAAGGTTCGGGTTCTGACAGCCGAGAACTTACTTCTGACTGTGGAACCTGATGCACCCTCAGATACACCCTCAAGTGAGGAACCGAGTGATGCGGTGCAGTAGTCCACCGTAGCCGTATTGCTCAGTTGTTAGGAAATGGAGGTATCAATGACCTATATCATTCCGATTGTCATCCTGGCTCTCTATCTCTTTTCAGTCATACACGTCCTGCGGGAATATGAAAGGGGCGTGATCTTCCGTTTGGGCAGGCTGTTACCTAAGCCAAAGGGCCCGGGCCTGATTGTGGTGTTCTGGCCCATCGATCGCATGGAAAAGGTGAGCCTGCGCACGGTGACCTACGATGTGCCGGCTCAGGATGTGATCACCCGCGACAACGTGACGGTCAAGGTCAACGCCATCGTCTATTTCCGTGTGGTGGATGCCAGCAAGGCAATTGTCACCGTTGAGAATTATCTTTATGCCACCTCTCAGCTGGCTCAGACAACTTTGAGGTCGGTCCTGGGGGAGGTGGAGCTGGATGGCCTTCTCAGCCAACGGGAGGAATTGAATGAGCGGTTACAGACCATTTTGGACCAGTCGACCGATCCCTGGGGGATCAAGGTCTCGATGGTGGAGGTGAAAACCGTGGACCTGCCGTCGGAAATGCAGCGAGCGATGGCAAGACAGGCTGAAGCTGAACGTGAAAAGCGGGCCAAAATCATTCACGCCGATGGAGAATATCAGGCGGCCGAGAAACTCCTGGAAGCGGCCAGGACCTTGGCCAAGGAACCCCTGACCATTCAACTTCGCTATCTGTCGACACTGAGCGAGATTGGCATGGAGCAGAATTCCATCATCGTTTTTCCCCTGCCCATCGATCTGATCAGTGGTCTCCTGGGCGGTTCCCAACCGGCTAAGAAAGAAAGCTAGGATAATGGGTGTGAAAGCCAAACTGAGTCCCCGCGAATCGATGGCTCTGTATGGGGTGGTATTGGGTTTCATTTTTCTCTTTTACCTGCTGGGGCTTTTCCTGGGGAGGGATCATTTCGTGGAAGCCAGGACGACTGATGGAAGCTTCTCGCTTTCAGATACACCTGTCCAGGATCTCCAGCCACCGCTGGACTTCTACCAACGGTTGATGGTTCCATCCGAGCCCGAGCAGGAAAGTGCACCCTCTGCGGACGGCTTCCCGGTTGCAGCGGAGGTGTCGGAGGAGGACAGTGCCGGGCCGCTGGAAGACTCCAGTACAAACCCGGCAGAGCCTTTCACGGTGCAGGTGGGGGCTTTCACGGCTGAGGTGGATGCAAGGCAGATTCTGATTCGCCTTGAGGCCAAGGGCTATGCGGGTGCACTGCGGCACTCTTCCAGCCAAGACCCCTACTACCGCGTCTGGGTGGGCGAGTTTAAAACTGTGGAAGAGGTCGCACAGATGAACGACTTGCTTCGACAGGATGGCTTTTTAACCTACATTAGAAAGGTCCCGGCTTCGAGTCCGACCTATTGATCTCTCACCCGGATTTCTCACACCAGGTCGGATCATTGCGCCGCTGGGGGAGAGCGGGTGTGAGAAATGCGGGCTAAACTTCCTTTCCACGGTGTGGTGTTGTCCCTGGTCTCGGGGATTGCACTTTGGCTGGCTTTCCACCGTTCCGTCTTTTTTCCTCTGGCTTGGATTGCCCTCATTCCCTATCTTTCTTTCCTTTTGAAAAAGCCCTCCTGGAAGTCGGTGCTCATAGGCCATGGGGTGATGGTGCTGGCGTATATGGGAGGTGTTCTCTACTGGATTCCCCGGGTTTTGGTGGTCTACGGGAACCTGAGCTGGATGATGGCCCTGGTGGCTTTTCTGCTCATGCTGCTCCTTTTGAGTCTGTTTCTGTTGCCTTTTTCCCTGTTGACCCGTTGGGCGGCCGGGAGATCCGTCTCGGTGGCTCTATTCTGCATTCCCGGGTTCTGGCTCTTGACTGAACTGTGCCGAAACTATTTCCTCCTCAATGGATTTCCGTGGGCCCTGCTCGGCTATTCCCAATATCCCTATTCCTGGATTATCCAGGTGGCGGATCTGGCTGGAGTGTATTTGGTTTCCGTGCTGGTAATGGCCGGCAACGCTGCCATATTAGGGACTTTCTGGTTGAAGTCCCTGCGGCCTCTTGTGCTTTTCACAGCTGTTTTCCTGGCTGCCAATCTGTACGGCGCATACCGCGTGAATTTTTGGCAGCCGCTATCAGGACCTTCCCTCCAGGTGGCTTTGGTCCAGCCCAATATCGGGCTGGCGGAAGGAATGGAACATTACGCAGGAAAGTATTTCAACACCCTGGCAGGGTATTACGAGCAGGCGGTGGATGGGGGTGCCCAGTGGGTGATTTTTCCAGAAGCTCCCAATCCCTACTTGTATGAGGAGGACTTTTATTTCACCACTTTCTGGCAGCGGCAGACCGCTGTCCATGAGGCCTATTTGCTTTTTAACACAACACTGGTCGAGAGGGACCCTGAAGTTCAATACTTCAACAGCGCCGTGCTTCTCAACCCGCAGGGCAAAGAGGCCTATCGCTACCACAAAACACATCTTGTTCCCTTTGGAGAATATGTCCCATTCGCCAACTGGCTGGGAGTGCTCTTTGAACCGCTCGTTCAGGAGGTGGGTGGGTTCTCGCCTGGCCAGGAGATTTCAACGGGCAGCATCTCCGGCACTCAGTTCGCCACTCTGATTTGTTATGAGGGGATCTTTCCCGAGCTCAGCCGGCAGGGTGTCCGGCAAGGGGCGGAAGTTTTGGTGAATATCACAAACGATTCCTGGTATGGCCGCACTGCCGCCCCCAGCCAACATTTGCACATGGCTGCTTTTCGTGCCATTGAGACCCGTAAGCCACTTGTTCGCATTGCCAACAGCGGTTATTCGGTCGTCATCGATTACCTTGGCCGAGAAGGCCAGAAGATGGGATTGTTCGAAGAAGGGATGTTTATCGCCGAAGTTGCAGGGAACAACTATCGTTCTCTTTACTCTTATACAGGGGAATGGATTAATATATTCATTATAGGAGTGACAATCCTGTTGCCTTTAGGGGGAAGCTTACAAGGATTTGGTCGTCAAAGATCAAAGAAGTGACCACTGTGGAAGACGTTCACGAACAGTACAACGATTTAAAGAAGCGGATCGCTCACCTCTGGGAGTATCTTTGACGTAGAAGGAAAGCGCACCGAGCTGGGGAAAATCGAGGTGCAGATCTCCAATCCTGCCTTCTGGGAGAACCCTGAGGATTCACAGAAGCAACTTCTACAGAGGCGAAGTCAGCTGGAAGACAGTCTCAGTCTGGCTGAGCGCTATCAAACTTCCCTGGGTGATCTGGGCGCCTGGATCGAGTTGTACGATGAGGGTGAGGACGTCGCTGCGGATCTTCAAGAAGGGCTTTCGAAGCTGGAGAAGAGCCTCTCGGAAACCGAATTACAGACTCTTCTGTCCGGTCCCCACGATCGGAACCCTTCCATCGTCACTATCCATCCGGGCGCCGGTGGCACGGAGAGCCAGGATTGGGCTGAGATGCTGCTGCGGATGTACTTGCGTTGGGCTGAAAGGCGCGGTTATCGCACAGAAATCACCGATTACCAGGCGGGTGAAGAGGCGGGGCTGAAATCCGTCACCTTTCTGGTGGAGGGGGAATTCGCCTACGGCTATCTGTCGGCGGAAATTGGGGTTCACCGGCTGGTTCGTATCTCCCCTTACGACGCCGCCGGGAGGCGGCACACTTCTTTTGCTTCAGTATTCGTCACCCCCGAGATCGAGGAAGAGGTTGACATTCAGATCGACGAAAAGGATCTCAGGATTGATACCTATCGATCATCAGGCGCTGGAGGACAACATGTCAACGTAACCGATTCTGCGGTTCGGATTACCCATCTTCCCAGCGGGATTGTCGTGCAGTGTCAGAATGAGCGCTCCCAGCACCGCAATAAGTCCACGGCCATGAAAATCCTCAAGTCCAGACTCTATGAGCTGGAGATGGAAAAGAAGCAAAAGGAATTGGATCAACTGGAAGACAGTAAAGCCGAGATCGCCTGGGGGAGCCAGATTCGATCTTATGTTCTCCACCCCTATCGGCTGGT
>JAPUKI010000367.1 GCA_027295745.1 Acidobacteriota bacterium | reverse complement strand
TCAGCAGAAGTTACGGGACCAGAGGTCGATCTCGGCTCCCGGGATGGCCTGGAATTTCTGGGCTCGGATCGAGGTGACATTGTTCTGGTTCTGCAGGATCCCTTCCACCAACAAAAAAGGCTCGTTGAGCAGGAGCAATCGGTTCTGCTCCAACAAGTCTGGGTGAATCACTATGTTTGCAATACCTGTCTCATCTTCCAGGCTCATGAAGAGAAAACCGCGAGCGGTTTGAGGCCGCTGGCGGGCTATGACACCTCCCCCCACTCGTACTCGTTTCCCGTCAGGCACAGAAGGGAGTTGGGAAGCAGGAAGGACTCCCTGCCGTGCCAGCTTTGGGCGCTGGAGTGCCATGGGATGAGGCCCGATGCTCAAACCCGTCCCCCCGTAGTCGGCAATCAGGCGTTCCTGATCGCTCATGTCCGGCAGCGGGGACTCGCTCTCTTCCTGGGAGGAGTCCAGCCGGGTAAACAGCGGGCCCCCCGGGCGACAGGCTTTTTCGATTTGCCAGAGGGCTTGCCGCCGCTTCATCCCGAAGCCATTGAGAGCCCCAATCTCGGCTAGCCTGGTCATTTCTGCCTTTCTCAAACCGATCCTCTGGCGCAGATCATCGATGGAACTGAAAAAACACTTGCGCCGCTCTTCTTCAAGGGTCTTCCCGGCTGTTTCTCGCAATCCCACCACATACATCAATCCCAGCCGAACCGACCCATCTTCTTCAATGGTGCAAAGCCAGTCGGATTTGAAAACATCGATGGGCTTGATGCGCTGGCCGCGGCGCTGAGCGTCCTTGACCAGGGTAGCCGGGTGATAAAAGCCCATGGGTTGGTTATTGAAAAGAGCCGCATAAAAAGCGGCCGGGTAGTGGACTTTGATGTAAGCACTGGCATAAGCCAGTAAGGCAAAGCTAGCCGAGTGTGATTCGGGAAATCCATAGAGTGCAAAAGAGCTAATATAGCGAATGATCGTTTCGGCGGCCTGGCCGGTGATCCCAGTGCGTTTTAAACCCGACCGCAGTTTGCGTTCGACTTTTTTCATGCGGGCTTTTGATCTTTTGAAGCCGAGGGCCCGTCTTAACTCTTCGGCTTCACCTCCGGTAAATCCGGCCGCCACCATGGCGATGCGCAGCAGTTGTTCCTGAAACAGAGGAATTCCCAATGTGCGCTCCAGGATGGGTTTCAGGGATGGGTGGGGGTAGGTAACCGGTTCCTGCCCGGTTCGACGCTTGAGATAGGGATGCACCAGCTGTCCCACGACGGGGCCTGGTCGGATGAGGGCGATTTCCACCACCAGATCGTAAAAACAGCGAGGCTTCAGGCGAGGTAAAGTGACCATCTGGGCCCGGCTCTCGAGTTGAAACACCCCGATCGTATCGGCTTTTTCCAGCATGGAGTAGACTTGGGGATCATCTGGAGGAAGGTGAGCCAGATCCAGCTCCGAACCTGACTGGCGAATGAGTTGAATAGAATCTTGCAGGGCAGCCATCATTCCCAGTCCCAGAAGATCCACCTTGATGATCCCCAGATCGGCGCAATCTTCTTTATCCCACTGGATCACTCTTCTGCCGGGCATGGTGGCATTTTCCAGTGGGACAATTGTGTCCAGATGTCCCTGAGCGATCACCATGCCTCCCGAGTGCTGGCCCAGATGACGGGGAAGGTCCTGGATTTGCATCCACAGCCGCAGAAGGCTTTGCACTCGTGAATGAGACAGATCCAATCCTGCCTCCTTGAATCGCTGGGGTGCTTCCTCTTCAAGGCCTTCTCCTCTCCAGGCAATCATGAGACGGGAAAGGCGATCCAGCGTTTCGGGAGGAAATTCCAGAGCTTTGCCGACCTCACGGATAGCACTCTTTGCCCGGTAGGTGATCACATTGGCGGTCATGGCTGCGCCGTGTTCACCGTAACGCTCGTAGACGTATTGCAGGACGCGTTCTCGCCGTGTACCACTGGGGAGATCCAGATCGATATCCGGCCATTCACCTCGTTCTTCAGAGAGGAAGCGTTCAAACAGCAGGTCCATGCCGACCGGGTCAACGGCTGTGATCCCCAGGCTGTAGCAGACGGCGCTGTTGGCCGCCGATCCACGCCCCTGCACCAGGATGTCGTGCTCGCGGCAGAAGCAAATGATTTCCCAGACGATCAAAAAATAACCGGCCAGATCCAGTTTTTCGATCAGATCCAACTCTCGTGCAATCTGGCGGCGAGCCCGTTCATGGTAAGGACGATAACGCTGGCGCGCTCCTTCATCAGCGAGCTTTCGCAAATAACTGATCATGCTCTCTCCAGAGGGAACCGGGTATTCCGGGAAGCGATAACCCAGGTCCTCCAGAGTAAAGTTGAGTTGTTGTGAGAGTTCCACGGTGTGAGCCAGAGCTTCGGGCAAATCTGCGAAGAGCTGCTCCATCTCTGTGGGTGTTTTCAGATGACATTCCGCATTTCGATTCAGTAACCTCCCCGCTGTGCCTAAAGTGGTCTTGTGACGTATGCAGGTGAGAATATCCAGCAGAGGACGGCCATTCGCCTTGGCATAGTGGACCCCGTTGGTGGCCACCAGGGGAAGACGGATCCGGCGGCTCAATTCGGTCAAAGCCTGGTTTGCTGCCTCTTGTCGCCTCTCGAGGTGACGCTGCAGTTCTATGTAAACTCGATCTGGACCGTAAATTCCCCGAAGTCGCTGGAGACAGCGAAGCGCTCCCGGCAGACCGCCTTTCTCCAATGCCAGTCTCAGCGGTCCTCGAGCACCGCCAGTCAAGCAGACGAGCCCGGAAGCGAATTCTTCTATCTCATCGAGATGGACCGCTCCCTCCCCCTTCCTGGAGCGCAGCTTCATACAGGTGATCAGACGGCAGAGGTTTTGGTAACCGGTCCGGTTTTCAACGAACAGGGGAAGTTGACAGGTTTGTTCAGGGGATCCACTCTTTAAGGTGATTTCAGCTCCCACTATGGGTCGGAGTCCTGCTTTGCGACAGGCTTTGTAAAAACGCGGTGCCCCATAGACTCCGTCGCGATCCAGTAAAGCCAGGGCGGGGTAATCCAGACGAGCTGCCTCTTTCACCAATTCTTCGGGAAGAGCAGAACCCTCCAAAAAACTAAAAGCGCTGCACGTGTGAAGTTCGATGTAGGGCATGGGTTAGCACCTGACAGCTGACATAACCGCTGACAGCTGACACCTGACAGCTGACAACTGACAACAGACCACAGACCGGCTAACCACCTGGCCTTTCACTTGTCAATGGCTTTGGTCACCCTTCTGTGGTCTGTGGTCCGTTCAGGTTCCAAAGCTCTTCTGGCTTCTCTCCCTTGTCAGTGATCAGGTGTCACATGGTCTGTGGTCTGTGGTCTGTGGTCTGCTCTTCAGTCGTAAATTCCTTCCAGGAACCAGGTTTTCCTGCAGTAATCCCAATAGATCCGGCGAATCGATCCGTCCAGCAGCTCCACATCCCACTCATCGCGAGACCACTCATGAGCCTTGCCTGTCCACCAATCTCCGGAAGAGCGCCAGGGTCCGGCACAGGCCACAATCTGATCGGATCGAATG
>JAPUKI010000366.1 GCA_027295745.1 Acidobacteriota bacterium | reverse complement strand
GCCCGTGGCAACTTGCGCTGTTTGGCCCAACGACCATTCCCATCCATGATTACAGCAATATGGCGGGGGAGCTTGTTGGAATCAATTCGCTCAAGGAGTTTCGCTTCAGGGCTAGAAGGGTCAAAAACAGCTTCGAATTTTTTGACCAGACCGTTCATAAAGTCGTCTCGTACTCTACCACACCGTTGTGCTGGCGAAAAATCTCGAGCCTGCGTTCTTGGGGGAATTCGGGTTCAGTATGAAACGTGCATCAAATAAAGGCCGTGAGCGGGTGCTGTAGGTCCGGCCAGCCGGCGATCTTTGGAATCCAGAATTGCACAGATGTCATCAGGAACTCTCTTTCCCACTCCAACTTCCAGGAGAGTACCCACAATATTGCGCACCATATGATGTAGAAATCCGTCGCCTTCGATCTGATAGGTGAGGTGATATCCCTGCTCTTGGATTTGAGAGAGAAAAACGGTACGAACGGTGCTTTTCACTCTTGTCGAAGCGGCAGCGAAGCCTCGGAAGTCGTCGGATCGGCACAATTGTTCGGCTGCCCTCTGCATGTCTGGGGCATTCAAAGGGCGGGTCATGTGATGGACGTAGCCATGCAGAAAAGGAGGCAGAACAGGCCCAGTGTAAATACGATATTCGTAGCGTTTCTTTAAGGCGTCCTTCTGAGCATGAAAGTCCTGGGGAGCCGGTTCGATACTCATGACTCGAATGTCCCAGGGTAAAATACCATTGAGTCCGCGAAAGAGTTTCTCAGTCTCCATGTCTTTATAAAGTCTGAGGTGGGCCACCTGTTCCATTGCGTGTACGCCTGAATCGGTTCTACCCGCCCCCACCACACTGATCTCTTCGCCGGTTAGCTGGTGCAGGGCGCTTTTTAACTTGCCCTGGATGGTGTGCTGATTCTTCTGGATTTGCCAACCTGCGTATCGGGTCCCCACGTACTGGAGGACGACTTTGTATTTGGTCACGCCTTCCATATCACACGGTGTCTGTTTGTCGGTTGTTAGCTGTCAGTCTTCAGCTGTCAGCTTCCCCTTGTCCATGCTACAATACGACTGATCCTGAAATCATACAATCGAGTCCAATTAGGGGATCTACGAACATGTCAGGACATTCGAAATGGCATTCCATCAAGCACAAGAAGGCGAGTGCCGATGCTAAGAGGGGAAAGCTCTTTACCCGACTGATTAAGGAAATTAGTGTGGCTGCTCGGCTTGGCGGGGGTGATGCTGAGGCCAATCCCCGGCTCCGAGGGGCCGTGCAGACCGCTAAGGGCGCCAACATGCCCCAGGACAACATCAAACGTGCCATCATGAAGGGAACGGGAGAGCTCCCCGGCCAGATTTACGAGTCCATCTCCTATGAAGGTTATGGGCCGGGAGGAGTGGCTGTGCTGATCGAGGTCTTGACGGACAACAAGAATCGAACGGTAGCGGAGCTTCGCAGTATCTTTTCCAAACAGGGGGGGAATTTAGCTGAGACAGGCAGTGTGCAGTGGATGTTTGAGAGGAAGGGGTCGATTGCCATTAGCCAGAAAGAGGTTTCGGAAGAGCAACTCCTGGAGATCGTGCTGGAGGCTGGAGCTGAGGATCTTGAGAGCCAGGAGGAAGTGTTTAACGTCTACACCTCTATTGATACTTTAGAAGCGGTCAAAGAAGCCTTGCAATCAGCCGGGGTCAAAATGGAGTCTGCCGAAGTGACCATGATCACGCAGACCGACGTGCGTCTCGAGAACAAGCAAGCAGAACAAATGCTCAGGTTAATGGACGCATTAGAGGATCTTGAGGATGTGGGGAATGTCTGGGCCAACTTCGACATCGATGATAGGCAGATGGAGTTGCTACTCCACTAACGCCGGCCGGAGGCCACCGACCACAGCCGGCAGACCGGCTGAAATTCCAAATCCCAGATTCCAAATCCCAAACAAATTCCGAATTTCAAGGTAGAGTTTGGTGCCAGCCCCGAAAATTCTCCTTTGTCTTCAGGGGGTTCCACCAGAATTTTGGGCCTGTCCCCAAAACACAGGACGACAGCACGAAAGCACAAAAGCACGAACGCACGGAGCGCGCCTCGCGCGCTCCGACCGCATACCCCGGTAGTATCATGATTCCGTGGTTATTCTAGGCGTTGACCCCGGGAGTCGAATGACGGGATTCGGGGTCATCAATATCGAAGGGAATCATCCGTGTTGCCTGGAATACGGGGGAGTTTCGGGTCTCGCCAAGGGTGGATCGAACCTTTTCCCGGATCGGTTAAGGCGTATTTACACGAAGCTGTATGCTTTGTTGGAGCGCCATGCACCGGATGTGGTTGCGGTCGAGGATGTCTTCATTTCCGTCAACGCCAAGAGCGCACTCAAACTCGGGCAGGCTCGGGGCGTGGTTTTGTTAGCCGCAGGCCAGTTTAAGATTCCTCTTGTCGAGTATTCACCTTTGGAAATCAAAAAGGCGGTTGTGGGTTACGGCAGGGCCGATAAGGCCCAGATCCAAGTCATGGTTCGGACCTTGCTGAACCTCAAGGAGGAACCTCAGCCCCACGATGCTGCTGATGCGCTCGCCATAGCACTGTGTCATGCTTTTAATGGATCACAATCCCGCCATTCCCAGCGGCGCTGGAAGAAACTCTCCTAATCCGAAGAGAGAGGCGTGGGCTCATTTTCGTCACTCTGGGACGTCTTCTCAGCTTGATACTGGCCCGTCCGCACCCGGGCCGGACGCAGCACTTGCTCACCCCGGCGAAAGCCACGTTGTACCACTTCGATGACGTGTTGGTCCAGGTCGGGATCATCCACCGCAACCACGCCCACCGCCTCCGCCTCATTCGGATCGAAGGGCTTGTGGAGGAGATCCATGGGTTCAATACCCAGCGACTTGAGCTTGCTCAGAAAGAGTTCCAGATTCAGCTGAACACCCTCTTTCAGAGCCTCAAAACTGAGGGTTTGCTGGGCCGCCTTGAGGGCTCGCTCCAAGTTATCAATCAATTCCAGGAAATTGCCGAAGAGCTCAAGCTTCTCTTGTTCCACCCGCCGCTCCATATCTTTGGAGAGGCGGCCGCGAAAAGCTTCGTTCTCCTGATGTAGTGTTTCGACTTTCTCCTTGAGCTTTCGCTCAGCTAGTTCTGTCCTCGTCTTCAACTCTTCCACGAGACTCGGATATCGTTTGGTTGGTATCGAAGCCTTTTCTTCGGCTGATTCATCCTGAGCCCAGAATCGCCGGTCGGTCACTTGCAATTTCGGTTCTTCCTTGTCTTTCTCCATTCGTTTCTTCGTGTGGTCACCGGTTGAAGTCAATTCTGTTCACCCGTGACTATCATAAGATCTCCATCAACCACCGTCAAAGTCGGATCGTCTCCTTACTCACAAACTTGTCAAAGCACTTTTTCGATCCTATATAAGGAGCAAGAAGCACGGGAAAGAATTACGGGGAAAGGAGTTTCATGGATATCAGTCGTTTAACGGAAAAAGTTCAGGAAGCCCTGAGAGAAGCTCAGGTTAAGGCTCTGCGACTCGGTCACCAACATGTTGAGGTGGAGCATCTTTTACTGGCCTTCCTGGAGCAAGAACAGGGGCTCGCCACTTCGATTTTTAATCGAGCGGAAATCAGTGGAGAAAATCTCAGGAAGAGTCTTCAAGAGGAACTCGACGCCCTTCCAAAAATTTCTAATCCCTCGGGGATCCCCGATCAAGTGTATGTTACGGGACGTCTCAGTTTGCTGCTGGACCAGGCCAAGAAGGAAGCCAAGACGCTTGGGGACGAATATGTCTCGGTGGAGCATCTGCTGCTGGCTTTCACCTCGGACAAAGGTGCTGCAGGAAGAATCTTCAGTGAGTTGGGTGTGACTCGAGAGAGACTGATGCAGTCGCTGTACCATATTCGGGGCAGCCAAAGGGTTACCACACGCAACCCCGAAGTGACTTATGAGGCGCTTGAGCGATATGGCTGCGATCTGACTCAACTGGCAACCCAGGGCAAACTGGACCCTGTCATCGGGCGCGATGAGGAAATACGCCGCGTTATGCAGGTCTTGTCCCGTCGTACCAAGAACAATCCCGTTCTCATCGGAGAGCCAGGGGTTGGTAAGACCGCGATTGTGGAAGGGCTGGCTCAGCGAATTGTCCGAGGTGACGTTCCGGAAGGCTTAAAGAATAAAAGGATTGTATCTCTGGACATGGGCGCTCTGATTGCAGGAGCTAAATACCGGGGAGAGTTTGAGGAGAGGCTTAAGGCTGTTCTTAAGGAAGTCCAGGACTCACAGGGCGAGATCATTCTTTTCATTGACGAACTGCACACGGTGGTCGGTGCCGGTCGGGTGGAAGGCGCTATGGATGCGGGAAACCTCCTGAAGCCGATGCTGGCTCGTGGCGAACTGCACTGCATCGGGGCCACTACGCTGGACGAATATCGCAAGCATGTCGAAAAAGATGCTGCGCTGGAGCGGCGGTTTCAAGTTGTTCTGGTCAGTCAGCCGTCTGTGGAGGACACGGTTTCGATCCTGCGAGGATTGAGCGAGCGATACGAAGTACATCATGGAGTTCGAATCAAGGATGCGGCATTGGTTGCCGCAGCGGTGCTTTCCAACCGGTACATTTCAGATCGGTTCTTGCCCGACAAGGCCATTGATCTGGTCGATGAGGCGGCCGCAAAGTTGCGCATCGAAATGGATACTATGCCTTCTGAACTCGATGAGTTGCGACGCCGGGTCATGCAGCTCGAGATTGAGCGACAAGCACTGAAGAAGGAAACCGATAAAGCCTCCAAGGAACGCCTGGCTAAACTGGAGAAGGGACTCTCGGATATGAAGGTCCAGGTCGACGTACTGCAGGCCCGATGGCAGATAGAGACGGAAAGGCTGCAGCGCTCGAGAAACCTCCGTGAACAGATTGAAGGGACCAAGATTGAAAGCGAGCAAGCTGAACGGGAGTATGATCTCAATCGGGCGGCCGAGCTGAAGTACGGTAAGTTGGCAGAGCTGGAGCGCCAACTGGAGGAGGAAGAGGAAAGCTTGGCAAAGGAGCCTGATGCTGACCACGTCTTGAAGGAGGAAGTTGATGAGGAGGACATTGCCGAAGTAGTGAGCCGCTGGACCGGCATCCCCATGTCGAGGCTGCTTGAAGGAGAAGTACAAAAACTACTTCATCTGGAAGATGCTCTCCATTTGCGTGTTGTGGGCCAGGAAGATGGAACGGCTGCGGTGGCTGAGGCGGTCATTCGAGCCCGTTCGGGTCTGAAAGATCCAAACCGTCCTGTGGGGAGCTTCATTTTCTCGGGTCCGACAGGGGTCGGGAAGACAGAGCTGGCCCGCGCTTTGGCAGAGTTCCTGTTCGATGACGAGGGCGCCATGATTCGGATCGACATGTCCGAGTATCAGGAGAAGCATTCGGTGGCCCGACTGATCGGAGCACCGCCGGGGTATGTGGGATACGAGGAGGGTGGCCAGCTCACGGAAGCGGTACGGCGTCGACCGTATTCGGTGATTCTTCTGGACGAAATTGAGAAAGCTCACTGCGATGTCTTTAATACTCTGCTGCAAATCCTGGATGACGGAAGACTCACCGATGGGCAAGGTAGGACTGTTGATTTCAAAAACACCATTGTGATCATGACCTCCAATGTTGGGAGCCATCGCATTCTCGAATATTCCCACGCATTTGAAGGGCGTGAATATGAAGAGATGAAGGGAGCTGTATTGGAGGAATTGAGTCGTCACTTTAGACCGGAGTTCCTCAACCGGGTGGATGAGATGATCGTCTTTCATGCTTTGTCCAAGGAACACTTGAAGGAGATTGTGAAAATCCAGCTCCAGAATTTGGTCCATCGGCTCGCGGACCGAAATATCCAGATTGAGGTGACCCCGGAAGGGCGCGAATTTTTGGTTCGAGTCGGCTATGATCCGAACTACGGGGCTCGTCCGTTAAAGCGGAGCATTCAGAAGGAGCTGGAGAACCCGCTCGGCCGCTTGATCCTTCAAGGGACAG
>JAPUKI010000365.1 GCA_027295745.1 Acidobacteriota bacterium | reverse complement strand
TCGAGGGCTGCTCTGGAAAGTTGTGCACGGCCAAATCAGGCACAGCCCCAAGGTGGGAAAGGCACTGAGACGACGAACCTGGCAACGCTTGGTGAGCTGGTTGAGGAGGCGCGATGGGTAAGACCGCGAAAGAGCAAAAGGAACGTTTCGACAACGTCTATAAGCTCATCGATGATCAGTACGTTGGAATGGATCATCAGCTGTTTCGACTTGCCTGGGCAGCGGTGCACGGACACCGCCTGGGGCTTAAATCGTGGCTTCTCCTTGTCGCGCCACCCTCAACTGGCAAGACTGAAGGAGTCTTAGAATCCATCAGCTGTCTAGCGGAAGTTAAAGTCATCGATAGGCTGACAGAGCACACCCTTATCAGTGGCATGTACAAAGCCAAAACGCCGGGTGTCCTGGAAAAAGCTCCGTTTGGAGGAAAGGAAACAAGAGATGGAGACAAGACCATCTATTCCGGCGGAGATGGCATCCTCGTATTCAAAGATTTTTCCACAGTATCAGGAATGAAGCACGAGAGCCGTGGGGAGTTGTTCAGTCAATTGCGTCGAATCCATGATGGCCAACTGGCAGATAATTGGGGAACAGGCGAGAGCAAACTCTGGTCTGGTCGTGTCAGTGTCATCGCTGCCAGCACTCCGGCCATTGACAATTTTCCCACGTTCGAACAGGAATTAGGTGCCCGCTTCCTTCGCATTCGAGGCGCGCGTGTTGGACTCGAATCTGCCCGCAAGGCCATTGAGAATCTTGGAACGGAGAGTGCATTTCACAAGAAGCTACACCAATTGATGGAACCGATTTTCGCGAATGCTCTCCGCCAGACCATCTCTATTAAAACGAAGCAAACAGATCAACTTTCCGGCCTTGCAGAACTCGTCGCTGTCGGAAGAGGTGTTGTTGTGATCAAGGATGGTGAGGTTGTTAAAACCCCAGAACCAGAAGGCCCTGGGAGAGTCGCAAAAGAGCTTGCCACACTGGCCAAGGCTCTTGCGGCTCTGGAAGGCCGGAGAGTGGTGCTTGAAAAAGATGTGATCGATGTCTGCCGTGTGGCCTTGGATACTCTGCCACAGAATCGATGCAAACTACTTTTGGCAGCTGTCGCTCCGGAAGAAATCGATCTGACTGGGACCGATCTTCCTCGTCGTGCAGGCGAGTGGGCCTACGAACAGCTGTACGAACTGAAGTTGCTCAGCAGCAAGAAGCCATTGAGTCTTGGAATCAGAGGAACAGAAATAATGAACGATGCTGGGATAGAAAAGATTGTTATGAAATTCACGAAGTAAAGACAATGTACACTCGCGTCCCCCCCTACCCTCTAGGCGTAAATTTTGAAACTAAAATAGACCCACTAGGGGGGTACGCCGGTGTACAAATCTTCTCTCAGCCCTACGGTCTTTTGGCCCAGGGTGAGGTATCACCCCCCGACGGCACGGCAGTTTTTTCAATTCCCAGCTCTGAGGGAGTGAGAACCTCTCAACTGGGGCCGAAGATGACTGGACCGGATCGTCGGGGGATGAAACTTCTATACATCTTCGGCATAGAGAGTTCTCCCGCAGGCGCGAAGCGCCGAGGACTCCGAGAGGGCAAGTTCCGGAAATATAAATGATTTTAGTAGAGAACCCAAACACGTTTGACAGTGCTTCTCAGGCGGGCATAATGACCCCTGAGGAGGTCGCCCAGTTTCTGCACAAGAGCCTCAGCTGGGTCTACAAGAACCGGCAGTTACTGGGCGGTGTGAAGCTCGGGGGTTCTCTATTTTTCCCGAAAAAGGAGAATCTCTATGAGCACATATTTCATGAAAGGCAAGGGCTATCGAATCGACTTCATGCTAAACGGAGTCAGATACACCCAAGCCTGGTTCAAAACCAAAACCGAGGCCAAACGGGCCGAAGCAGACAAAAGAAAGGAGGTATTAGAACCACAGAAGGAAACTCAGACCCTAACCGACATGGGATTCTTGGAGTTGGTAAACAGACGTCTTGATCACCTGGAGGCTTACACCTCACAGAAGCACTACGAGGACTATCGGTACCTTGCCACAAAATGGGTTCACCAATGGGGCCACTCAAAGTCCTCTGATGTTACTCCAGAGATGATTGAACGCTACGTCCTCCAGAGAAGTAGGATGGTCTCCCCGCACACTGCGAACAAAGAACTGCGGAGTCTCCGTTCCCTGTTCAATTTCGGCAAGAAGAAGAAGTTGGTGCTGGAAAACCCTACGGATGATCTAGATTACCTCCCTGTTGAAAAGAAGCTCAAGCACGTTCCCTCCCCCAGGGAGATCGACAAGCTGATAGCTGTAGCAGACGAAGAAACTGGAGACTATCTGTGGGCAGTCCGAGAAACCATGGCGAGAGTGAGTGAGATCAACCGCCTCACCTGGGATGATGTGAGCTTCAGGGATCGGCATGTAGTTCTCTACACTCGCAAGAAGAAGGGGGGGCATCTCACTCCAAGAAAGGTACCGATGACACAAAAGCTATTCGAAGTGCTTTCCAGGAGACACACAGAGAGAGATCCCTCAAAGCCTTGGGTCTTCTGGCATTCGTACTGGAGCAACAAGACCGGAGAGACGTTGGAGGGTCCTTACAAGAACCGTAGAAAGACCCTGAAAACCCTGTGTAAGAAAGCAGGGGTGAAATACTCCGGTTTTCATGCACTTCGGCACTCTGGGGCATCGATCATGGAAAACAGCAACGTTCCCGTGGGAGCAATTCAACGCATCTTAGGGCATGAGAATAGATCAACAACCGAGATCTACCTGCATACTCTAGGTGATTCTGAACGTCAGGCTATGGTGACCTACGAGCAAGCCAGGGAAAATTCACACACAGATTCACACACAGGCCCTGTTGCTGCATGAGGAACTTACTGTAAGTGATTGAAAAGATTGGTCGGGGCAGAGGGATTCGAACCCCCGACTTCCTGCTCCCAAAGCAGGCGCGCTACCAGACTGCGCCATGCCCCGACACTTTGTAGAGTTCCTTATTCTAGCAGATGACGGAAGGAGTGGGGAGAGGTGAAGTCTGGCTGGTCCGCGATCATTGTGGGGTGAAAGAGTCCATGGGTAGTCCTATGACCATTGACAGTTGACACCGGCAACGGCAAGGCAGTAAGTTTCTCCCACATCCACAGAACGTCATGAGGAAACCATGTCCATAAGACCCATCAAACGACTGATCAAAGCCAAGCCCACCATTGAGGGTGCAGGCGTGCACTTACGTCGAGCCTTCGGGTTCGGCAACACCCAGGATTTCGACCCGTTCCTCTTGCTGGACGACTTTCGAAACGACAAGCCGGAGGACTACCTGGCAGGTTTTCCCTGGCATCCTCATCGGGGAATCGAGACCATTACCTACATTCTCTCCGGCGAAGTGGAGCATGGCGACAGCCTGGGAAACCAGGGGGTACTGGAGGCCGGTGACGTCCAGTGGATGACGGCGGGAAGTGGAATCATCCACCAGGAGATGCCCCGGGGGGATCGTGACGGCAAGATGCACGGGTTTCAGCTTTGGGCCAATCTCCCCTCGTCGCTTAAGATGACGGCGCCTCGCTACCAGGACGTCCAGTCCGCGGACATTCCCGAAGTGGTGGATGACGACGGGACCAAGATTCGGGTCATCTGCGGCAGCGTTTGGGGTGCCACCGGGCCCGTCGACGGTATCGCGGCTGAACCGCAATACATCGACGTATCGGTACCGCCTGGAAAGAGAAAGAGCCTTTCCGTTGAGACCAGGCGTCACGCTTTCGCCTACGTTTTCGGCGGCTCTGGAAAATTTAGCAACGCTTCCACTCCCCAGAACGTTCGCACCGAGGGAGTTGGCTGGGCTGACACCGCTGCCTCGGAGGAGGTGGACAACCGCTCGCTCGTCCTGTTCGATAGCGGCGATGAGGTCACCGTGCAGGCTGGGGAGAGGGGGATCCGGTTCCTGCTGGTCTCGGGAGAGCCCCTCCAAGAACCCGTTGCCTGGAGAGGGCCCATCGTGATGAACACTCAGGAGGAGCTTCGGCAGGCCTTCGCCGAGTATGGGGCGGGGACGTTTCTCAAGCACAAATAGAGAAAGCAAGAGAGAGTCGTTAACCTACCCGGGGAAGAACTCCTAAACCGCACCGGCCTTATCAAGCAAAGAACGGGTTTGTAAACCAGTGTTTACGCTGGCTGGTAAGAATCAGACGCTCTCACCTCCTCAAAATCATCCTCAATAGATATGCTAACTCGTTGATTAGTAGAGAGTTAAGTTATAGTAGTTCCATGCTTTCTAGAGGACGCCTGACAGGTTTGGCACGCTATGTGCTGGAGTGAAGGATTGAGCGCAAAAGACCGCTCAGAATGGGATGGACATGACTTCTCAATACACTGCAACGGATTCTACAGATACT
>JAPUKI010000364.1 GCA_027295745.1 Acidobacteriota bacterium | reverse complement strand
GCCGGTGAGATCCAGGAGATCATTATTGTCGAGCGAGCCATCGCCGCGGCTGTTTGGCCTCGGCCCTCCAGGCTCTATAAGGCTTTGATAGGCCTGGTGATAGGAATGATACTGGCCGGGGTGTTCGCCACCATTCTGGAGTCTCTCGACACCTCAATCGGAACCATCGAGGATGTTGAGCGGTATCTGAAACTTCCTGTTTTGGAAGTGATTCCTCACCTGGATCTAGGAACGGTGAGAAAAAAGGTGCTGAGGGGCGAGATGGGGAGCAATGTCACCTCCATAGACATAGACCACATGTCCCGTCTCTATACTCACTTTGACCCAACGGCACCCGTCTCCGAGACTTTTCGTAGCCTGCGTGCTCAGCTCGAGGTCTTGTTTAAAAAAAACAGTTGGAAGACCCTGATGTTAACTTCCTCTGTTTTGCGGGAAGGTAAGACCAGCACTGCGTGTAACCTAGCAGTGGCTTTCGCGCAGGCCGGTCAGAAAACGCTCTTGATCGATGCCGACTTACGTCGATCTACAGTGCATAAAGTTTTTGGTTTGTCTAATTCACTCGGGTTAACGGACGTTCTTCTGGGACTAACGGACTGGAAAGATGCCACTCGATCCATAGATGATCTTATTGTAGGTAAAATTGGATTGAGCAATTTCCAGCTCACTCCCGGCCTTGAGTATCTTTTACTGCTCACTTCAGGAAGAAGGGTCGATAGACCCACTGAACTGCTGACCCTGGAGAAGCTTGGTGGGATGCTTTCAGAGATGAGGGACCAGCATGACATTATCATTTTGGACGTGGCTCCGGTCCTTCCGGTAGCAGAAGCCTCACAGTTGACCCCTGGGATCGACGCAACTATGCTCGTTTATCAAATTGGCCGAGTTGGGCGCGAGGTGGTCAACCGATGCAAAAACCGTCTGGAAGCGATGGGAGGACGTGTCGTTGGTGTTGTGATGAACGATATCGAAGCGGCTATCTACACAACCGACCTTCAGCAATCCTATGGCTACAGGTATAAATACGAGGAAGCCCTTCCTTCCCAACACTCTCCGGGATTCCTCACTCGCCTGAAAAGGGGATTTGGACTTCGTGAGCCAAGAGGGCCTTAGCACTGTGATGGGGGGTGCCCAACACCACCGTCAACCGACAGACATCTTGGCAGTGGAGGAGGAAACGGCCCCAGAGAACTCAGAGAACCTCCGCCTCCAGCTCAATGGGGAGGATGGCAAGCAGCTCACAATACAAGTCCCCCAGAACCCAGAGGCCTATCGGGCCTATCTACAGGGTCGCTACTACTGGAACAAGAGAGACCGGAAAGGATTCGAGAAGGCTCTAGACTTCTTCGGAGAGGCCATTGACCGGGACCCTACTTACGGTCAGGCATATAGTGGCTTGGCCGACACCTATTCCATGATGGGCTCTTAGGCTTATCTAATCAGAGAAGAATCCCTACCACTGGCCAGAGCCTTAGCGCAAAAGGCACTAGAAATAGATGACACTCTCACTGAGGCTCACACCTCTATGGACAAGTTAAGATCCTTGAATGAGACTGGCCCTCAGCCGAGAGAGACTTGATACGGGCCCTTGAACTCGATCCTGACTATGCCACCGCACATAACTGGTACGGGGACCTTTTGACGATCCAAGGTCAGTTGGAGGCCGGGGCGGAGGAGAAGAGAAAAGGTCAGGCATCGGATCCGCTCTCCCTGATCTTAAACACGGAAATCGGAAGAGATTTTATGTTTCTCTATCAGTGGGATAGAGCCATAGCACAGCTGCAGAAAACCCTAGAAATGGACCCAAACTTTGGTGTGGCTCACCGCTGGCTGGTGTGGGCATATTGGGAAAACGGATTGCGTGAGGAAGCAATCGAACAATCCGAGACGTGTGTTGCCTTAGAGAGGCGAGTAGCTTACCTCCCCCGCTTCCTCCGTCAAGTGGTCTCGGATGATCGGGCCGAGGCCATCCGCATCCTGACCGATGCTGATGGTGACCCTTTTGATTTGGCACTCTATTATGCGCTGGCTGGCGAGAATGATAGCGCTCTTGACTGGTTGGCGCAGGCCATCAATGAACACCGGATGGGTGCTGCTTATCTAAGGGTCGATCCCCTATGGGATTCCCTCCGCGACGACCTTCGCTTTCAAGACCTGCTGCGGGTCAATCTTGAGGCGTGATGCTGCGCAAGCGGTGCTTACGTTTGGGTCAGCATCCCGAGTGCCTCTGCGGAATCGATGGCAACGTAAGTCTCTGTTGTCATCAATCCCGATGATGCGGCAAACTCAGCAATAGCCATGGCCTGGGCTTTGTAATATAATCGTTAACCGCTGCGGCCATAGCCTTTTCTTGTCGGCTTCCTTGACGTAGGCACTCACTGCAATAACGGGAATTTCCCGAGTTTCTTTATAGATTTGAAGTTTTTTCGTTGCGGCTATCCCATCCATACCGGGCAAGTATGGTAAAAAAGCTGCCTTTTCCCTCACCTTCGCTTTCTACTCGGAGGTGTCTGCCGTGCAGTTCCACCAGCTTCCGGGTTAGGGACAGACCCGTCCCCTGCTGCCCCCGGGAATACGAGGAGTCCACCTGCGTGAACGGCTCGAAAATGCGTTCCTGATCCTCTGCTTTGATCCCGATGCCCGTGTTCACCAGCGAAATGTGGAGAAAACGGGAAGCCTCAGACCTGCAATCTCTACTTTGGGCTTCCTCCAGTTCCTCTCCACGACTCACCTTCACCGTCACCCGTCCCCCTTCGGGCGTAAACTTTACCGAGTCACTCAGAAGGTTATAGAAGATCTGCTTGAACTTGGCGGGATCGGCTTTTATTGGAAGCGGCAATGACTCCCCATCTCCCTCCACCTCCAGCGCCAGCATTGCTGCCATTCACGGCGTAGAATTCAGCACGCTCGTGGTAACTCATGGTAAGGAATGGCCTTGGTTATAAACAGCGACGAATGCTGTGCCAAATTACTTTCTCTGGGTTTGTCTAAGGGCCTTCCCTTGCTGTCGTAAAGAATCTTAACCACTGGACGCGATAAGTGTTCCGCATTGATCGCCACGACTTGGGCCACTTGATCGGTGTTCAGGAGGACGTATTCGTTGTAAGGATAAAGGGAAAAGCTTCTCACCAGAGCCTTCACAATGTGGTCGGAAAAACCTTTCGTCTCGCCACGGGTTAACTCAAGGAGTAACTGATAGCCAGTCGACGCCTTGCGGTAAGGACGATCGTGGATACACCCCTCGAAAACACTGACGATGCCCAATATTTTCGCCTCCTCGCGGATATTTTCTCCCTCCAGCCCCAGAGGAACTCCGCTTCCATTTTCTCGTTCGTTCACTTGTCCCACAGTTTCGGCAAGCCAATCGTATTCTGGGCACAACTCTTGTAAAAGCTTGGCACCGTAAGCAGGCCGCTGCCGTACTTGCGGACTGACCTGTCCAGTTTGATAGATCATTCCCTTGGGGAGCAACACCACCCCAATTTCGTGTAAAAGTGCAGCAATCCCCACCCTTACTTGCTTTTGCAGATCGTATTTCAAGGTCTGTGCAAGACGAAGTGATAAAATGGCCACATTGATAGAGTGGGCAGTCAAAGAAAATTCCTGTCTGCGGTCGGTGGCCAACAGAAGGAGAGCTGAACTCTCAGAGATGGAATCGATCATCTGTTTGACCAGCTCTTCTCCCGGTTTAATGTCGGGGCGCTGTCTTTCCTCAGCCCGGCGGATTGATACCAAAACATAAGCCGTCGCACTTAGGTATATGCCGTCGGTTTTCCCTCCGATTTCCTCTTCCAGCACACGGTTGCCCTCCTGGACCTCCTGGGGCTGAAAGTCCTCCAGCTCTTCCTCAGAAACTCTCTCAAGGAGTGAAGTTTCAATAACGACATTCCCGTGACGCAAACGTTTCGAGAGGACAAATAGTAGATTGCGGGCCACAATGGGGTAACTTTCAACAAGAGACCAGATGGTTTCTTCGTCCAGCACGAGCAGGCGGCAGTCCTCGTGGGCCACAACATAGGCCGAAGTCAACTGACAATCGATGACCGACAGTTCGCCGGCGACCTCTCCAGGTTCCAGTATTACGATTGGGGGTAACGTAAGTTCTTTAAGGTGGATACGCAAGCGACCGGAAAGGAGCAAGTAGAGAAAGCGATTCGGTTGCCCCGCGCTTATCAGCACATCGTCTTTTTCTAACTCTTGTATAGGACAATCTTTTAGCAAATCCTCAAGAGATCCAAGCTCGACGCCTCTCAATAGAGACGTGCTTTGCAGTTTATGACTTTCGAGAAGATGCTTTAGGTCGGGCATTGTCGGAGGAGCTTAATTCCAAGACTCTCCTGCCTTCATTACACAAACGCGCCATAGTATCAAACACTTTGCCAGGAGACCATGGATCAACCTTTCCGCGAAACGACCATAAAGGTATTAACGATCTTAGATTGCCTTTCGCTAACACCCCTGATCTTGATCCTGTGTGTGATG
>JAPUKI010000363.1 GCA_027295745.1 Acidobacteriota bacterium | reverse complement strand
TCGGCGCTACAACGACGATGCCGCCATCAATGGATTGGAATTGGATCGTCACTCCGAGAACCTGGCCGTGGGCACCTTTCGAAAGGCTTTGGAGATCGCGTGCATGAGGTTTGTAGAGGATCCGCACGGAGCTCTTCTCATCCCCAATTGGAACCGGGTCACTTCGGCCCTGCCCGACTTTCTGGATCGGCTCTACGAGGCGGTTGAAGAAGACCATCGGATGGTACGCCGCCAGGAGGTAGGAGACAGGAGTCAGGAAATAGGAGCCAGAAGCTAGAAGAGAGAATCCAGAGTCTAGAATCCAGAATCCAGAATTCAAGTTTCAGGTTTAGGTTTTGGTATTTGAGATTTGGAATTTGTGTAGGATTTGGGATTTGAGATTTGGAATTTCTTCCAGCCTCCTTCTCCTTCAATTAAGCTTCAGATTCACCAGGTCACTTTGTTTGAAGAGCTTGGGGAAACGCTTCAACAGCTGATGGCGAGCTATGCCGGCAGTGATTCCTAGGCTGGCCGTGAGAGCAATAAAGAGCAGAATCATGACCAGAATGGCTCTCACGACTCCCATGAAGGAGCCGACCATTTCCCTCATGACTCTCTCCGGATCCAGATCCTTCTGGTAGAGCCAGGTGATGGTCGGAATGTAGTGGATCTTGGAGAGGATTTCGCTAGCCGTAGGCTCTGGGCCGAAAAAGATGGCGATCATGAGCCCGGCCCGCTTCATATACACTCCCTGGGGCGAAAAATAGTCCTGCATTGCGTTCTGCAGGCTCACCAAATAGTCTGCGGCCAGAGCGGTGGTGGGATATCCAATCAGGAAAAGTGCATGGCCATTGGGAGCGTACTGGGCAAAAGCCACCTCAATATCTTTCTCGAAGCCCATTTGTGCGCTCAAACCTTCGGGAAGGTGGCGGTTCAAGGCCAATGCGGATTCTCCCAGGTAGAAGCGTACCGATTCGCGGATTAATCCTTCTTTCGGTAGGTGGAGCACGGTGCCGGGATGAAAATTGAGCAGAGGAATCTCTTCAACCAGCGTCTGGGCAAGGTTGCCAAGGGTTTCCCTGGAACTCAGTCCTGGTTCCGGGTCGCTTATATGAAGGAAGAAATGACCACGCCAGAGTACGAGGCTCTGGTTCGAGTAAGAGTTGTCCACAGTGAGGTTCAACCGTTCCTGAGGAGCTTCGTTCAAGAAGCTTGGCCAGATGGAAAACATGCCAAAGGCCCCCAGGGCATCCTTCATTTCATAGATCTCTAGTTCCAGGGCAGGCAGTTCAGATAGGCCCTCTGGCCGGACAGCCCAACGGGAATAGGAGAGCAGGATGTATTCCTCCAGAAGTGTCCCGCTGAAGGGACCGATTCCAGCCTGCTCCTCGGTCGGAGAAAGCTCGCTGAGTTGTTCAAATTGGTAATCGCTCAGGTCGAGAAAATACTGCTGGATGGTGGCTTCTGCAAGTGCGGAGGAGGGAGTCAGAAGGGCGAAAAGAACCGTTAAGAGAGAACTTCTGAAAAGGCAGGCCACCCTGATGAAAGACATCACTTCAGTGCGTATTATATGGCTTCAGTCCGTGGAGATGTCTAATCCGGCGAGGGACTGTCGATGTTGGCGGTCCGTTCGAAGGTGGGAACGGCGCCCAGGGAGCGCAAATATTGTTCGATTCCTCGAAAGAGAGCTTCCGCAACCTGATGTCGTCCCTCCGGCTCCTTGAAGTACTGTTCGTCGGAGGGATTGCTGAGGAACCCGACCTCGGTCAAAATGCCGGGCATGTTCAAGTTGATCAAAACGATAAAGGGCGCTTTCTTGACTCCGCGGTCACGAAGGACGGGACGGTGGCTCTTCACTTCTGTGTACAGGCTCTGCTGGACGGTCCGGGCCAGATCGCTGGACTCCTCGTTGTAATCCCCCATGGTGATTTGTCTGAGCAGATCTTCCAGGTCTCTGATGTTCTTTTGTGAACTGGCATTTTCACGACTGGCCACCTCGCGTTCCTCCGCGTTCGAGGTCAAGTTCAAAAAGAATGTCTCCACCCCGGAAACCTTCCGACTCTTGCTGGAGTTGGCATGCACCGAGATAAAGAGGTCGGCACCCAGTTGGTTGGCAATGGCGGTCCGCTCTTCCAGGGGAACAAAGATGTCCGTGGTTCGGGTCAACACCACTTCGGTTGCCAGCCGCGATTCCAGTAGCTGTTTCAATCGCTGTGAAACGGCCAGTACCAGGTCTTTCTCCATTAAACCGGAGGGCCCAATAGTGCCGGTGTCTACGCCTCCATGACCGGGGTCAATGACCACCCGACCCACTTTGAGGCCCAGTACTCGGGTGAGGCTTCGATCCCCACTGAAATTGGAAGCGGGAGTAATAGGGGTTTCGCTCACCCTGATCTGCCTGTCCTTGCCTGTTTCCAGAGAGATCACGGCTTCTTGAGTCTTGACGGTTCGCTCCGTGTTGGGAGATGCCGCTGAAGGTCGCACCCCACCCAGCGTGTCAATGACGATACGGAAAGGATCATACAGTGCAAATACAGTGTGTTTTTTGATTTCTTCAAAATCGAGAACGAGCCGGACTTTGGCCGGGCTGTTCTGGGCGACGCGGACCTGCTTGATGAAGAGATCATTGATGGGGTAGATCTTCCCGTTGAGCTCGGGTCTGAGGCGCGTCTCCTCCAGGTCGAAGTAGATGCGGTCGGGGTTCGAGAGAATGTGCTTTTGAAAGTCGACTTCCCGGTCCAGCTGAATGACTACGCGGGTGTAATCCGTACTGGACCAGTAGCGAATCTCGGAGACAGTAGCCAGATCAGTTTGCCGACCCGGGATGTTTTCCACTCCTGGCTGGCTGGCCACATTCTGTTCGACAACCGGCTTCGGCTTCAGCAGTCGGGCCCGCTCCATCGCACCCCCCTTGTGCTTGGTCAGGGGGTACTGATCAGCCACAAACTCGAAATAGTAGATGGCCAGCTGGCGGTAGCGTTCGTTTTCAAAGCGTTGTGCCATTTCCTCGTACAGCCCGCCCACGGCGTAAAGAGCGTCGTCACATGCTCCGTAGGTGGGGTCGTGGTCCACCACCCTGCGATAGAGAAAAATGGTCTGTCTGTACCTAGACAGGGTCCGATTGGATTTCGCTGTCTGCAGGAGCCGGAGGTGGTATTGGTGAGCCTTCTGGTAGGCGGCTCGCGCTGCCTGCCGGTCACGCCCGTAGAGGGACGAAGAAATCGCCAAAAGGAGTAAAAGACCTGCAATGAAAGACCGATGTCCGCGCATCCACTTCTCAAAAGGTTAGCCCGCACTCCTCAGATACCAAATCGCACAAAAGTATAGAACACACGTGTGTCACTCTACAGACGTGTGTCACTCTGTGTTGGTATAGAGGATACTTCCGTTGGGCAGGATGACGCGCTTGAGTCGAAATTTGTTGCGTGGCCACTGGACCACGGGAGCTGGTTCCGGGGTCGAGTTCAAGGCATGGAAAGCAGATGTGACTTTACGGACATATTTCTGAGTCTCGGAATAGGGAGGCACTCCTTGGTAACGGACCACGGCCCTTTCCCCGGCGTTGTAAGCGGCCAGGACGTACTCCAGATTACCTTGGAAATAATCCATGAGAAAGTTCAAATACCTGACACCACCCTGGATATTGTCCTCCGGGTCAAAACTGTCAGTCACGCCAAATCGCCGGGCCGTGTCGGGGTGAAGCTGCATCAATCCCTGAGCGCCTTTGGACGAGACGGCGTAGCGATCGTAGTTGCTTTCCACCATGATGATCGCCTCCACCAGATGGACATTCAGATCGTATTTTGGCGCCCATTCTTCGATCAGGGAGAGGTAGCCGGCTCGGGTGTCGCGGAGGCCATTGCTGTCAAGGGAAGAGGTGCCATCATCGGCCCGAAGAGAGGTGCTGAGCAGGACGAGGAGAACCACCAGGAGGGATATGGCGTCTCTAAGATGCTTGAGTCGTGGTAAAAGCCGCAAGAATATACTATACCCTAATTGGTGCTCCCTTTGATCGGTGCCAGGGTCTGACACATGGGAGCACAGGAGCAAGAGTTAACCGAGAAGTTCACCGACGAACTGGTAGGTTTGCTCCAGGGCTTCACTCAATCGAGAGGGATCTTTTCCGCCTGCCTCTGCCATATCCGGTTTGCCGCCTCCCCCACCATTCACCAGAGGAGCGATTTTGCCAATCAGCTCATGGGCATTGATTTTGTCTGTGAGATCCGACGTCACCATGGCGACCAGACTTACCTTGCCCTCCCCCGGGGTACCCAGGACCACGACTCCCGTTTTGAGGCGATTCTTGAGCTCATCGGCCAATTGCCGGAGGCTGTTGCGATCCAGATTTTCAACCTTTTTCGAAAGGACTTTAACCCCATTTACCTCACGAACTTCCTGAAGTATGTCACTGCTTTTTTCCTGGGCCAGCTTCAATTGCAGCTGGTCGAGTTGCTTGTGCATTTCCTTGAGTTCTTGAAGGATCTTTTGCACCGCCTTTCCCAGTTCAGCGCGACCGACCTTCAGATCTCCCGAGAGCTCGCCGAGCAGAGCTTCATCGTCTAAGAAGCGGGACAGGGCATTCTCACCGGTCATGGCCTCCACCCGCCGAACGCCGGCCGAAACACTGTTCTCGCTCACGATCTTAAAGAGTGCGATCTCACCTGTGCGGCTGACATGAGTTCCTCCACACAGCTCCATGCTGAAGCCAGGGATCTTGACGACTCGCACTTGGCTCTGGTATTTCTCGCCGAACAATGCCATGGCTCCTTCCTGGAGGGCGTCATCGAGGTCTCGGATCTGGGTCTGGACCTGGATATTATTTCGGATCTTCCTGTTTACCAGCTCCTCGATTTGGCGGCTTTCCCGGCTGGTGAGGGGTTTGTAATGGGTGAAGTCAAAGCGTAGACGGCCTGGTGCCACCAGTGATCCGGCTTGCTTGACATGTTCTCCCAGAACTTCACGCAGTGCGGCATGGAGAAGATGAGTGGCAGTGTGATTGCGGGCGGTATGGGTTCTCTCCTCTAACGAGACATTGCACAGTGCCGTCTCATCTTTTCTTAACCGGCCACTGTGCACTTTGACCTTGTGGAGGCGCAAGCCAGCGATAGGGCTGTAGACATCTTCTACAGAGGCACGGGCGTCACCACTGCGGATGGTTCCCGTATCGGCAACCTGCCCACCGGCCTCAGCGTAAAATGGAGTCTGATCGAGCACGATCTCTCCTGTCTGGCCCTCTGTAAGTTCTTGCACCAGTTGATTTTCCCTCAGGATGGCCAGAGTACGACTGGAGACATCGCTGAGCTGGGTATATCCGGTGAATTCTGTTTGCAGTTCCTGACGGGCAAGTTCCTGATAGATGGGCTCGATCTCTCTGCCTGCACCTTTCCAGCTGACTCTCGCCCTTTCACGCTGCTTCTCCATCTCAGCGTAAAAACCCCTCTCATCCACCTCCAGATGGCGTTCAACGGCAATCTCCTGGGCCAGGTCGAAGGGAAACCCATAGGTGTCATAGAGTCGAAAAAGCTCTTTTCCCGGTAGGACCCGCTGGTCTTTTTTGAGACTTCTCTCACAGATCTCCTCGAGGAGTGCCATCCCGTGGTCGAGGGTGGCGCTGAATTTTTCCTCCTCGTTTTTGACGATTTCGGCTGCGTACTCGCGAGTCTCCAACAGTTCCGGATAGGCGTCTTTCATCAGGCTGGCCACCAGTGAGGTGAGGGTATAGATGAATGGCTTGGCAGTGCCGAGCATCTTGCCGTGGCGAATGGCGCGCCGAAGGATCTTCCTGAGGACATACTCTCGACCTTCGTTGCCGGGTGCGACACCATCGTTGATGAGAAAGGCGCAGGCCCTGCTGTGATCGGCCAGGATCCTCAAGCTGATATCTTTCTTCTCGTCCTTGCCGTACTCCACCCCGGTCTGGCGCGAGGCTTCCTGGATGATGGGGCGAAAAAGGTCGGTGTCATAATTGCTCTGGACATCCTGCAGAACACAGGCGAGTCTCTCCAATCCCATTCCCGTGTCGATGGAAGGGGAGGGAAGGGGCTTCATCTCACCTGAGGCATCTCTGTTGAACTGCATAAAGACCAGGTTCCAGATTTCCACAAATCGCCCGCAGTCACATTCCAGTGAGCAGTCGGCATGTCCAGCCGGGCTGGTGGCCAGGTCGTAGTGCAGCTCTGAACATGGACCACAGGGTCCGGTGGTCCCCATAGCCCAGAAATTCTCCTTGTCGCCCAGTTTGAGGATGCGATCTGCAGGAATCCCAATGTGGTCTCTCCACAGGGCCAGAGCCTCATCGTCATCTTGATAAATGGTGATGGAAAGGCGCTCCGCAGGAAGTTTGTAGACCTGTGTGCACAGCTCCCAGGCGCACTCGATCGCTTTCTTCTTGAAATAGTCTCCAAAGGAAAAGTTGCCCAACATCTCAAAGAAGGTGTGATGCAGGCTGGTGCGACCCACAGTCTCCAGATCGTTATGCTTTCCGCTCACGCGCATGCATTTCTGACTGCTGGTGGCCCGCTTGTATTCGCGCTTTTCCAATCCCAGGAAAGCGTCCTTGAACTGGTTCATTCCGGCGTTGGTGAAAAGTAGAGTGGGATCGTTTTCGGGAACCAACGAGCTGCTCTTCACGCGCTTGTGGTCGTGATCCTCAAAATACTGCAGAAAGTCTTCACGGATCTCGCTCGAGGTCATCATTGGGGTCTGTCTCAATCTTCCCAGTTGATCTTTTGAAAGTAGGGCGCCAATTGCTTCCTCACCAAGTCGGGAACGTATCCCAGCCGGACACAACGATCAAAAAGCTTCTTGAGCTGAGGGGCGGCTTGGGGTCTTCCCGATCTCCCAACCCACATCTCTATGGCTTCTTGCAGGCTTTGTTCTTCCTTCTTTTCTCGGTTGACCTGTTCCAGAACGCCGGGGATCATTCTAGCATCGATGCCCAGCCTCTTTAAATCCTGGACGATTCTCCGATCGCCCCAAAGTCCACGCTGACGTCGGTTCAGAGCACGCTGCAAGGCAACAGCCTGATCGTTGAGGAGTCCCTCTTCTTCCAGACGGTTGAGAACCTCTTCCACGGCCTGGGAAGGGCCCTTGCGAAGAAGTTTGACTCGAAGTGCGAAGCGAGTGTGATCTCTTCTGCCCAGCAGGCGCAAAGCACGTCCATAGAGTAGGGAGGTTTCAGGTGCCAAGTCTCAGGTTTTACGAGCTCGAACGCTCTCTTCCTCGTAGACAAGCGTCATCCAAGAGTGTCGATCGTCCACCTTTCCCTCAACGTAGTCGAAGAAGTCTTGCTGGATCCGGGTCGTGATGGGGCCTCGTTTTCCTTGGCCGACCGGGATGTGATCGACAGAGCGGATCGGTGTGATCTCAGCGGCTGTCCCGGTGAGAAAGATCTCGTCAGCGAGATAGAGCATCTCTCGAGGCAGGACTTGTTCGATGACCTCGTAGCCGCGCTCTTTTGCCAGGGTGATGACGCTGTTACGCGTGATCCCGGGAAGGATGGCGCTGCTGATCGGGGTGGTGTACAGCTTCCCATGGCGGATCAAGAAGATGTTTTCACCACTCCCCTCGCTGATGAATCCTTGGCTGTCAAGGGCCACACCCTCGGCAAATCCATTGGTGACGGCCTCCATCTTGATGAGGATGCTGTTAATGTAGTTTCCTGCTACCTTGGCCATGGAGGGAAAGGTGTTGGGCGCGGCTCGGGTCCAGCTCGAGACACAGACATCGACACCGGCTTCTGTTGCTTCATCCCCCAGATAGGTTCCCCACTCCCACACCAGAATGAAACATTCCGTGGGAGATTGCAGGGGATTGAGCCCCAGGCTGCCAGCGCCGCAAAAAACGAGTGGGCGGATGTAACAGTGTTCCAGTTTGTTGACTCGGATCGTCTCCAGGATAGCCTGGTGAAGGTCCTGGGGAGAGAAGGGAATTTCTCTGCGGTAGATTTTACAGGA
>JAPUKI010000362.1 GCA_027295745.1 Acidobacteriota bacterium | reverse complement strand
CCAGGCATTACCTGGCCCGGGGAGAGTCAGAAGCTCGGGCTGGCTTTCCAGGAGTTTCGTGAAGGTCGCCACCGGCCCTCCGGCCGCGGCGTAACTGACCAGGAGGGCTCCAACCCCAACCCCGCCCAGGAGCAGGAGTCCCTGCATGGTGTCGGTCCAGGCTACGGCGCGAAGCCCTCCCATGAAGACGTAGAAAATCATCAGGCTGTAAACCAGGGTGGTGCCTAACTGGAAGGACAGCAGATCTCCGGTGGCTACCTGAAGAAGATAGGAGATACCCATGATCTGGGCCTGTATATAGGGAATCAGCGTCGCAATCAGCATGGCCGCAAGCACATAACCCACCCATTTCTGACCATAGAAATGAGCAAAAGTCTCAGCCGGAGTCATGTGCCCGAAGGCACGCCCCAATTTCCAGGTGCGGGCTGCAAAAAGCATCCAGTAAAGGGCCGAAACGCCGACGTACATTCCCATGATGGCCACGTAGCCGCCCAACCCAGTCCGATACATGGTCCCGGGAAAGCCCAGGAAGGTGAGGGCGCTGTACTGGGTTGCCATCAGGGTAAAGGCAGCGACGAACCACCCCATGCCCCTACCGCCTAAAATATAGCCTTCAGGATCGGACTGTGGGAAATACCGCCAGGCCACCAGGCCGATGAGCATGGTGGCGGTGAAGTACAAGACCAGAACCAGAATGGAACCGCCGGAGCCAAGCAGCCAATCCATAAATTACGGTTCCCTATCTTTTTCAGATTCGCCCATGACGTCTGCGCCTTGACCGAGATGCTTCATCAGGGATTGATCGTGGTGCCAGCAGGACCAGAGCAAGGCAAAGGCATTCAGGGCGATCAAAAAAGGAAACATCAAGGTTTCAACGAACACCGAAAAGGGCAGGCCAGCCACATGCGGCTCCACGCGATTCCATAACAGCCCGCCGGGCAAAAGAAAACAGAGGCACAAAAAGACGTGGATCAGGGCGTGACGGATGAGGCGACGAGGCATCAGGCGAGATTATAAGGACCTACGCCGACACTGCGCAATGGAGTTAGCCCGCATTTCTCACACCCCATCTACTGCGTTGCGGGTCACGCGCATTGTATCCACAGCCATCTCCACCCCGTCGCTACGATCAGGTGTGAGAAATGCGGGCGAGCTGAACCTCTCCTACAGCAGGCACGTCAGAGAAAGTGTGGCGACTATCACCAAACCGGTCCGTCCGCTCGGGTAGAATCCAACGGATTGTAAGGCTTCTACACAGTTTGGAGGAAAAATGCGTTCTTTGAAACCCATGTTTACTTTTCTCACGGTTACTCTGACACTGTCCCTGGTTTCAACACCAGTATTGCTTGCCGAGAGCAAAGATGAACGGGCTATTCGACTTTTGATCGACAGGTACAAGCAAGCGGCCAACAGCACCGATAACGCCTTTGTAAAGCGCTTGCTCAGTGAAATGAGCACGGCTGGGGGACCTTTCTATACTCCTTTTGGGAATGTCTCAAAATCGGTGACCGACTTCAAGAACCAAATCGAGCATGATTTGCAGACCCTCGCCTCTCGCCGTTTCTCCATCTCGACTCCGTTTGCCATCCAAATCGATGGCAGGATGGCCTGGACGAGCTTCAACTGGAGGATGGACACCATTCACAAAGACGGAGGCCAGCACTCCCTAACGGGACGCGACACACTCGTTTTCGCCAAGCAAGGTAAGAATTGGAAGTTGAGACATCTTCACAGTTCCCTACCCGCTCATGTACCCCCTAGTCAAGGTTCGATTCAGGTTGACGCGAAAGCCATTCTTGATCAGGAACATGCCCTCTGGGCTGCCCTCAGGGATCAGCAAATGGACACCGTCGAGACCAGCCTGGACGAAAACTACTCTGTTTTGCAGGATGGCCAAGCCTACAGAATCCAGGGAAAAAACACATACCTGAGCAGCGCTAAAGACTGGCTTTCCCAAAACGAATTGAAGAGTTTTCAGCTTCTTGACCCCAAACTGGAAGTCCTCGAAGACACGGCCTTGCTCACTTACTACTATATTTCCTCAGGAGTCTCGAACAATGGACCCTTCTCCAATTCCGGGAAGGCGACCAGTGTTTATGTTCGAAAAGACGGAAAATGGCTCGCCCTTCACCACCACAGCACGCTCAATAAAAATGACCCGATTGCTCAGGAGAGGAAGAGTAACTAACTCCAGCTACTGCTCCAGATTCATCCTCCAGCCGGTCTTAGAAGCGAGGGTGGCGCGCCCGACAGGATTCGAACCGATGACCTTTGGTTTCGTAGAACAGCGAAGCCTACCGCACTGCATCCCAATCAATGGGTAAAGCGTTTTGAACAGCACGTTTGGCTTTTTGACAAGCAAACCGTGGTCAATTCCCTTCCCTGTCTAAACACCGCCGTTGATTTCCAGGCAGCAAATGCGATGTCTAAAGAAGCAACTTTATTCTTGACCATAATATTACAAACTTGTAATATCACTTCAGGAGGCGAATATGACTGGGATGGAACTTAGAAAAGCACGGAAAAGAAAAGGCTGGAGTCAGCAAGAGGCTTCTGCTCGTTTGGGTGTGTCTCAACCATACCTTTGCCTGTTGGAACGGAGGCATAGACGCCTGACGCCTCGCCTAGTGGCTCGTGCCACGCAGGTTTTCAGTTTACCGCTTACTTCGTTACCACTGAAACCAGTTGACTCGCAGCCTCAAACGCTACAACAGGTGGCAGAAGAATTATCTGCTTTGGGGTATCCGGGTTTTGCTTATATGCGAACAAAAAGGAAACGTAACCCAGCCGGGGTTTTGGTTGCGGCACTGAAACAAGAACATTTAGAAGCTCGGCTCGCAGAAGCACTTCCTTGGGTTCTTTTACACTACCCAAACCTTGATTGGAAATGGCTCTTGGACCAAGCTCGATTGCACGATCTTCAGAATCGGCTTGGCTTCTTGGTTACCGTGGCCCGTACGAAGTTAGCGGAAAAAGGCGAGTTGCAGAGCCGTCGTTATAGAAATTTGTGCTCCGCCGAAGAAAAACTGCAGAGCAGTCGTCTTGCTCGTGAAGATGCTCTTGGCGAAGCGACTCTTACTGCCCGGGAGCGCGAATGGCTGGGTGAGCATCGTCCTGAATCAGCAGCACGCTGGAATCTACTCTCAGATTTAAGTCCGGAGCATCTTCCGTATGCCCTCTAAGCTGCTGAAACTGAATCTTCCTGACCACTGGAGTGATTTTCTCCAAGCTGTAGATGAGAAGTTGGAAGCGCCAGTAAAACTTCACTGTATGGGTGGTTTCGTGGTTGAAGCAGTGTATGGAATACCCAGGAGAACTGCGGATCTGGATTACATCAGCGTCGACCCGACTAGCGCCGCCACAACCTTAGAGAGGATCGCAGGTCGGGGATCCAAATTGGCAGGGGAACACAGTGTACACTTCCAGAAGGTAGGTGTAGCCGATTATCCTGAAGACTACGAAAAACGGTTAAGTAAGCTTGATCTTGGGCTGAAGATGCTTCAACTCTTCGCTCTCGATCCATACGATCTTGTCCTATCAAAGCTAACTCGCAATATTGGGAAAGACAGGGAGGATGTAAAAGCTCTCGCACAGCAGCAAACGCTGAGTTTCTCTATTGTTAGCAAACGGTACGAAGAAGAGATGAAACCCTGGATTTCTAATGCTGAAAAGCAGGACCTCACACTCTATACACTGTGGAAAGATTTCTTCCCGCGCTGAGCACAGTCAAACCGTTTTCTGCTCTCTCGGGCTTCGCTAGGCCCTCGGATGAAACCTATCATAGTCCTTCCTGAGCCGCGCTCGGCTCACATGCGTGTAGTGCTGAGTGGCCCTTCCACAAATTCCGATACCTATATTCCACCGTCCCAAGAGCCGTCCCCGGACTCGTCAGAGCCTCCTCCTGCACCTGGGCCGTGGGCATCCTGGAGTCCACCTCAGTCTGCTCTTGGGTCAGCTTGGCCAGCCCAAAGTCAAGCACCTTGGCATCCCCTCGCTGGGTGATGAAGATGTTGCTAGGTTTAATGTCTCTGTGGACAATGCCCTTGGAGTGAGCCGCATCGAGAGCATCGGCAATCTGAATCCCCAGATCGAGCAGTTCATCCGTTTGCATCGAGCGGCCTTGAATGCGGTGCTTCAGGGTTTGCCCTTCCAGAAACTCCATCACGATGAACGGCTGACCTTCGTGATCTCCGATGTCGTAAATGGCGCAGATGTGGGGATGATCCAGTGCCGATGCCGCACGTGCTTCTCTCTGGAACCGCTCCAGGGCCTGTTTGTTTTGGGCAAACTTCTCCGGCAGAAACTTCAAGGCCACATTGCGGCCGAGGCGGGTGTCCTCGGCTTTGTAGACGATCCCCATGCCACCGCCACCGAGCTTCTCTGTGATCTTGTAGTGAGAGACGGTCTTGCCAATCATTGTTTGACTCCCCCTCAAGGCGGGTGTGA
>JAPUKI010000361.1 GCA_027295745.1 Acidobacteriota bacterium | reverse complement strand
TGGTTTGTATTCAGGCAGAAGACCTGGATCCCTACCCAGGTGCATTTCTGAGGGATAACTTGGAGGAAAAGAGCAGCCAGGCTTCTGCGGTGCTTGCGAAGCTATATGGAGAGGAGGGGAAGGAGGCAGACGCAAAGGAAGCGCTGAGAAATATTGAGATTGCAGCAGTGGAGGCCGCTCCGAATTTCAATGTCTTCAACCACCTGCGTCAGCTCCAGCAGTCTTGGGAAAGGATGATGGATTTTGCTGGTAAGGCAGCCCCGAGAGAGACAATTCGACAGACCCTTCTCGCTACATGAGACCCCAGGTGCCGGTAGCACCTCCCGAAGCTCGTTTTCCCCTTACTTCCTGTGGACATGGTCATTTTCCAAACATTGTCTTGAAGGGGTTAGGGGTGGGTGCATGCACGCCCACTGAATGCACGCAGCCCTTTTCAATCTGTCGGGGGAGTATTGACTGATAGTCAAACTGTACCCTACCCGCGAAGTAAAGTGGCTTGAGTCGTATCTTGCGCATTTTGTGACATTATCTTCAGTTTCTCTCTTTCCCTTCAGGAACCTATACAATCTAACTACCTCACTGCACTTCAGTTATGTCCTGCTGGCCCAATCCAACTCCAAGGTGGAATAGATATTGCTGTGCATCAGTGGGAGAGTCCTGTCAGCTCGCAAAGAATGTGACGCTTTTCGGCAAGCAGGGCTTATCCCACCAGCTTCACTTCAGTTAGATGTCCCCAAACCAACCTGTGTCGCGCAATTCACGAAAACTGACGAGACACTCAGATGGCCTAACTGGTCAAATGCAATGTACAGATGAAACGGCATACCTCTCAAGGGAATTTGATTGGGCCGGATCACCCATACGGACTGCCATACCAAAACGGAATGCCAATGAAATCTAAGTTATTCGTCTTGCTGTCTGTTGGAGTTGGGGCTGGACTCCTGGCTGGGACAGTGTTCAGGAAAAGACTTCATGACTACTTGGAAAAGCGGGGGATAGTTCAGTCCGTTTAGCTAGCTGCTGGAGGTGGCCTTTCTACCACCTCTGATGCGATAGTTGTGTAATCATATGCAGTTTCCCTACTTCCTCCAGACCGCCCGATTAGCGTAACTGACTCATTTCAGTTCGTTTAACTATTCCTGTTCCAACGAGGTATAGATATTGCTATGCCACTAGTGGGAAAGTCCTGTCCTTCCTTAAGATTGTTAGCACTCTTTTCAGCAGGCAGGGTTTTCCCCTCAGGCTTAACCATCAACTGGAGAAGACGTGTTATGAAAACCTCCTCACAAAGTGCTGTTAGAATTAACGGTATGGAATGGCAACATCCTGGCGTCCGAATTTCAAATGCGATGTATCTATTGCACACCACTGATTTATCGGTGACGCAAATCGCCTATGAAGCTGGGTTTGTGGAGGTGCTGACCTTTGAACGGGAATTTAAGAAACACACACTGATGACATCCAAGGAGTTCAAGGACTCGCGCAGTCCTGACTGAGATTTCTGCGCCTCCCCAGAACCAGCCAGCCTCTGCCTCCTCGCTGCTGGCCCCCTAGCTGGAGCAGCATTCAGGAAGCGTTATCTGCGATAATGCAGCAGCATGGACCCCTGGCAAAAAGACACCCTCGGCCTCCAAGTCGGCGACACCATCATCTGGCAGGGCGAAGTCATCTCGCTGCATGACGGCTTTCATCTGGATGTGGCCGAGGTCGAACCCATACCGCCCAAGGCCATTGTGCTGTTCGAGAGTGGCATGGCCCTGGCGGTGGATCAGCGGATGAAGTGGGAGCACCTCTTAGAATCCAAATTGTAGCGTTAAGATGGAGTATTGACTGAGAGGCAAATGGGGTGGCCGCAGCTCATCCCGAGACAAACTTTCCACCCCCGGACCAGGACCTGGCCTCCACTATCACCGTGGCCTCCACCATCGCCGGTCACCGGAGGGTTCATTTCCACCCCTTCTTCCACCCCACCCCATACCCCTGAACCATCTCATAAAGAGCGCTGAGGTTCGGTGGTGCCGTTAAAGGTACCTGAAGAAGGCCTCTCTACCACCCCCCCTATTTAGCGGAGGATACGCAGGAGGGCTCTACCGGATAAACCTTCTTGGGCACTGGCGTGAAACACACTTGATCGCTGCTGCGTATTAGTTGATGCGGTTCTCGTAGGATTCAATCCGACCATTCCCCCTCAGTTTGGGCGGGAACCGTAGCTACAGATCCGCCAGGTAGTCGTGGACCACTCTTTCCCCGGGTGCTATATTGAGGCCATTCAAATAAACGCATAACGTCGACATGAAGTGCGAATCCTTGACCGTATCTAAAGCGCACTTCGGGATTTCGAGGTGTTCCATGGCATCGCTAAGAGTCCGTTTGTTTACCTCCTGGCTGCTTCTAGCCTTAGTTGTCCATCCGGCCCTCCAGGCTCAGGGTCTCTCACGAACCCAGCCTCAGGAAGTTGGACTTTCAGCGGAGCGGTTGCAACGCCTCAGCGACGTCCTCCAGGGCTATGTGGACGACGGGAAGCTGGCCGGTGCTGTAGCTCTGGTGGCCAGGCGTGGAAAGGTGGCTTACTTGGAAGCGTTTGGTCATAGGGACCGGGAGTCAAACTCGCCCATGAAAGAAGGGACGATCTTTCGCATTGCTTCCCAGACCAAGGCTTTGGTCAGTGTGGGAGTCATGATTCTTCAGGAGCGGGGCCAGTTGCTCATCACGGATCCAGTGGGGAAATACCTTCCGGAGTTCCTGAAAACAACCGTTGCCGTATCCAAAGAGGACGGGAAATACGAAATCGTGGAAGCGCGACGCCCTATCACAATCCGAGATCTCCTTACCCACACGGCGGGAATTAGTTATGGAAATGGGGTTGCCCGTGATCGTTGGTCGGAGGCCGGGATCCAAGGTTGGTACTTCGCTGACCGCGATGAGCCTATCGGCGCCACGGTCTCCCGTATCGCCACGCTCCCCTTTGACGCTCAGCCCGGAGAGCGATGGATCTATGGGTATTCAATCGACATTTTGGGTGCCTTGATTGAGAGAGTTTCGGGTCTGACCCTGAATGATTTCCTCCGTATCCAAATACTCGAACCCCTTGGAATGAGAGACACGCACTTCTTCCTTCCTCCCGCGAAGAGCGATCACCTGGCTGTCGTGTACTCCGCCAAGGAAGAAGGCGGCATCGAGCGGGCACCCGACCCTGGTCATATGGTGGGACAGGGCGCCTACGTTGAAGGTCCCAGGAAGAGCTTTTCAGGAGGGGCAGGTCTCCTCTCAACAGCTGGGGACTACGCCCGATTCCTTCAGATGCTCTTGGATGGAGGAGAACTCGATGGAACAAGGATCCTGACCCCCAAGACCGTACAGCTGATGACCGTGAATCATCTAGGTCAACTGTCCTTTCGGGACGGCCTTGGCTTTGGCCTCGGCTTCTCGGTGGTACAGGATCTAGGAGCCAGGGGATTGCCGGGTTCCGTAGGTGAGTTCGGGTGGGGTGGGGCTTATCACTCCAGGTACTGGGTGGACCCACAAGAACAACTCGTGGTCGTCTACCTCACTCAACTCATTCCTGCCAACGACTTGGACGACCAGGACAAGGTCCGAATCTTAGTCTATCAGGCTCTCGTGGACTAGGAACGGCAGCAAGAGGGGCATTCAGGCTCACCCTTTCGAGCGGCTGTTGATCTACTCACTAAAGAACCTAGGGCGCAAGATTCATCCGCCGCAGCAGGTCGTTCCATCGAGGGTCGTCGTGGAGGAAATGATGGCTAATCGTCCTCGTCATCATCGTCATCTTCCCTTGGGTCTTCGGTTAGGAAAGGTTTTGCTCTTCTGCATCACCGTTGTTCAAATCGGACGTTCACTTTAGCCGGATCCCATAAAAATTTATCTGCAGCGATAAACTTTCCGTTGTGGTGGTAGATAAAAAACAGTTCGTGGTCTTCGAGAGTAAACTTGAGACCAGATTCAAGGTCGTCAATTCTAACTATCGACACCGGATAGTACAACTAAACCTATTTTGTCACGCCAAAACATCGACACAGAGCGGTCCACCAGATGGTGGTCTTTGAGTTTCCGAGGCCTCACCACATCCTCAAAGACCAAAAGCGCATCCCACTCGGGGATAAGGTCGACAAGCAGTCTTGGTCCTTCATCGCCGCCTCAGCATATAGCGGTCACTTCCAAAGAGACAGCAACCCAAGCTATGTCCTGTCCCTAATCCCTTAAGAAGTATAACAACAGGAAAAGAATTGGGAATAACGCACATACGGAAAAATATAAAGCTTCCATTCTTTTTAAATCCGATTTCAGCCGTTTGATTTTGTTATCATCCAGATCACTTTTTGTGAAACAAAACGTAAGACTTGTGAATCCAGGTGCCGATTTGTCTTCAAAAGGGTTTCTTCTCAGTACTTCCCGCCATCTTTCGGGGTAACTTTGAGTTAAAAATTGCATGAATGCCCCCTGCATTTTTTTCAGTTTCCAGCCTAAGACCATTATTGAGGGAAACCACACAAGAAATAAGAACAATGCTATGGCCACGACCATTGGGGCTAACGCCTAAACTATGTCTTTCATTCTGGTACTTCCTTGTTAACAATTTGAAACACGAAACCAAAAACCGCACACCGGAGGTTTTCTCTTCCATGTCTGAAGGCTCAAGAACCTGTGCCTGTACCGTTGTTGAGACCACGCGGCATCATCCGGCTTTCAGTTTTGGGAATGACCTCCATCACGGCACGTTCTCTGCTGAACATAGCTTTTCGGTTGAACCACACAACCAGAACCGCAGC
>JAPUKI010000360.1 GCA_027295745.1 Acidobacteriota bacterium | reverse complement strand
TCTTGTTCTCTATCTATTGGAGAACAGGCTGCCCTATAACCGTTTGGGGATTACGGTTTCCCGAAAGATTGGCAGATCAGTAGTCCGAAATCGACTCAATCGCCGCCTGCGCGAAATCTTCAGAGCGAACAAACAAGCCATCACCCCCCACTGCGATCTGGTAGTAAACGCAAAACGGGCCGCTGCCAACGCTTACACTCAGGAAATCCAAGAAGACTTTTTGAATGCGATTGGGCGCTGGAGGCACAAAGGGTAGAGTCTCAAGAGGACAAGCAACGATGGCGAAATTTCTGGCATTGGGGTTAATCAGAGTTTACCAGAGGGGCATTGCGCCCATTCTACCGCGCGCCTGTCGATTCGACCCTTCCTGCTCTGAGTACATGTATCAGGCTATCCACAAGTTGGGAAGCTGGCAGGGCGCCTACCTGGGAGTGAAGAGAATCCTTCGCTGCCACCCCTGGAACCCGGGGGGGATCGACCCGGTTCCCTGAGAGCGAGCGCAAGCTATGGCCATCCCAGATCTTCCCGAAATGGATATGGAAAAGCGGCTCCTGCTGGCTATGGTTTTATCTATGGCGGTGTTGTTTCTGTTTTTGTATCGCCAGCCGCCCCAGCCGCCCCCCACAGAGCAAGCCATTGAAGTCGAGGAGACGAGCCCGTCAGTTAGCGGCCGGGAGTTGCTGCCGCCTGAAGCAGCGGAGGTGGAGCCTACTCGCGTGGCTCACCAGATCATCGAAATTGAGAATGAGAACTTGCTGCTGCGGTGGAGTAATAGGGGCGGGGTTTTGCTGAGCGCTCAACTCAAAAACTATCCCACAGCGGAAGGGAATCCCCTGGAAATTATTCCTCAGAAATTCCCTGAGCTCCAGAGGCAGACGTTGGGGATCCGGGTGGGGGATGAAAGGCTGGACCAGCGCTTGAGAGAGGCCGTATATGAAGTCAGTGGAGTGAGCGGAAGTAGGGTGCGGGCTCCTGCTGAGATCACGCTGCATTACCGGGACTCTGTCATTGAAGTGAGTCGAAAAATTCGTCTCCCGGAGGCGGGCTATCTGGTGGAGATGGAAACAGAGGTCTACTCGCAAGGCCGCTCTATTCCCTTTTCCGTCCTTTTAGGACCCGGAATCGGAGAAGGAACCCCCAGCGATCAGGGAGATTTCGCGCAGTCTCAAGCCGCCTACTATCTGGATGGATCGGTACAACGCCACAGCCGGGACGACCTGGACGAGGAACCGATACGGTTTAACCGGGGCGCCCGCTGGGTGGCCTTTGACAGCAAGTTTTTCGCCTATATTCTTCTCAATCCTGGAGGCATCCTGGGGGGGAGAATCGCACAATGGGAACCTCCTCAGGGCACGCCTGCCGGCGAGGAGATAGACGGCCCCTTGCTGCTTGTCGAGGTGGAGATGGAGGAGGGGGCACGCTACAGCGCTTTCCTGGGCCCAAAAGCCTACCAGGTCCTGGAAGCCGCCGACGCCACACTTGGCCAACTGATTGACTATGGATGGTTCACCTTCTTGGTTAGACCCCTATTGTTTAGCTTGAATTTTATCTACCAGTACCTCCACAACTACGGCTTGGCGATCATTCTCCTGACCTTCGGCATTAACCTCGTGCTTTTCCCGGTGCGCTACAAGCAGATGGCCTCCATGAAGAAGATGTCGGAGCTTCAACCTCAAATGAAGTCCATTCAGGACAGGTATAAGAGGATGAAGCGTACCGACCCGCGCAAGCAAAAGATGAATGAAGAAGTGATGGCTCTTTACAAAAAACACGGGGTCAACCCTTTGGGGGGGTGCTTGCCGCTGGTGATTCAAATGCCCTTTCTGTTTGCTTTCTACAGAATGTTGTACTCTTCTATCGAGTTGCGGGGCGCCCCCTTCATGGGGTGGATTCAGGATCTCTCCCAGCAAGACCCCTACTATATAACTCCGATTTTAATGGGAGTTAGCATGGTTGTTCAGCAGAAGATGAGTCCGGCGGCTGGCGACCCAACCCAACGCAAGATGATGATGATACTTCCTGTCGTCTTTACCTTTTTCTTCCTGAGTTTTTCCAGCGGCCTGGTCCTGTATTTTCTGTTCAGCAATCTCTTTGGTATGATGTTTCAGTTTTCGTTCCAAAGGTGGCAAGACCTCGCGCAAGAGGTTCCTGCCAAGAAACCCACCAAGAAAAGATGATGGACTTGGACAAAGAGGAACTGACGAAAGAAGTAGGCCATTTTCTGGAGGGATTACTCAAAGGGACTGGCCTTGATCTGGAGTTTCGCTGCCAGCCAGACGGGCAGGTGATCACTGTTTGGTTGTCTGGGGACGACTCCCCTATGGTGGTGAGTAATAATGGGCGGCTGTTATATGCGATCAACCATCTGCTCAACCGCGCCTTCTACGAGAAATCACCGCACCAGTGCAATTTTGTGGTCGAGTGCAATGAATATCGAGCGACCCGAGCAGTGGAGCTTGAAGAGTTGGCCCGCACGGCAGCGGAAAAAGTCAAGGGTTCGGGCGATCTCCTCCCAATGGACCCCATGCCTGCCAGTGAGCGGCGCGTCATCCATTTGGCATTAGCCCAGGAGCCAGGTGTCAGGACCGAGAGCGAAGGGGCCGGCATTCAACGCCGCGTTGTGATCCTTCCAGCCAGCTAGTCGGTTCGTTGCCGTGACGCACACGTGACATACAGTGGAGACAGAACTATTGTCGCCATTGCGACCCCACCTGGCCAGGGTGCCATTACGCTGGTGCGCCTGAGTGGCCTGCAAGCCAAGGAATTCGCCAACCAGCGGTTTCGGGCTCGCGGCCAGCCTGATTGGATTGCTAGAAGGCCCCTGCTTGGTTACTTCCTGGATTGCCACGGAAACCCACTCGATCAAGTCTTGCTCACCTTTTTCCCTGGGCCTGCCTCTTATACAGGAGAGGACCTGGTGGAAATCTCCTGTCACGGTAGTCCAGTGGTGGCGCGACAGCTGGTTGAGGGCCTGGTGGAATTGGGTGCTCACCTGGCTGAGCCGGGAGAATTCACGTGGAGAGCTTTTCTGAATGGCAAGATGGACTTAGCTCAAGCCGAAGCGGTGCGAGGCTTGATAGAGAGCCAAACAGCCTTTCAGGCAAAAGTCGCGGCTGAGCAATTGGAGGGAAAGGTTTCCCGAACCCTCAAGCCCATCAAGGATGAAATTGTGCGGATTTTGTGTCAGATGGAGACAGCACTGGAGTTTGTCGAGGATGAGGTTGAGTTGCAGGAGCGGGGGGAACTCCTGGAAGCGTTACAAACTGCCGATCGGCAACTGGAGCAACTGGAAGAAAGTTTCTCTTTCGGAAGAATCGTCCAGGAGGGAATTATGGTCTCCATCACAGGCAAACCAAATGCAGGTAAGTCTAGTCTTTTCAATGCTTTAGTGCTAGATGACAGGGTGATTGTAACAGATGTTCCCGGTACCACACTAGATGCAGTGACCGAGACTATTGATTTGGAAGGAATCCCGGCCCGGCTGGTGGACACGGCTGGCATCCGGGAGGCCAAAGATGCCCTGGAAAAGTTGGGAGTCCAGAAGTCGTTGGAGTACCTGCGTCAAGCCGAGGTCGTGCTGTTTGTGTTAGATCAGACGACCCCCTTTGGCGAGGAGGACTTTCGGGTTTGGGATCTGGTTCGGGAGCGCTGCTGTGTTCTGGTGATCAACAAGGAGGACCTGCCTGGCCGCCTGCAGGTTCCCCCGGAGGTGGAAAAAGCCTGTGCGGCCACCGTTCGAGTCTCTGCGCTTGAGGGAACCCATCTTCAGGAACTCAGGAGTTCCCTTTTGAAAGCTGTCACTCGGGAACACAGGATCGAAAGGGAAGGGGTGATGATCACGAGCATCCGACACAAGCACTGTATTGAGGCCACCCGCAAGTTCCTCCAGGCGGGCATCGAATCTTATGGCCGTGGAATGAGCGAAGAATTTCCTCTCTATGATTTCCGCAAGGCCCTGGAATCACTGGGACAAATCACTGGGGAGACCACGGCTGAAGATATCCTTGAGGAGATCTTTTCCACCTTTTGCATTGGCAAGTGATGCCCTTGTTACAAACACGACCGTCTTGATGAAGCGAGGCTGTAAATTGGAGGGGATGCAATTCAGCCGGGTTGGCAGGACCAGAGGTCCTGGTAGAGTCGCTCCAGGTCGTCAGGGGAGTGAAAGTGGAGCACGATCTGGCCGAGCTGACCACGGCAGCGAATCTCGACGCGCGTTTTCCAGCGCTCTTCGAGTTTCTGTTCAGCCGCACGTATGTTGGCGTCTTTGATGGGTGCACGGGATTGGGGAGGGCTCAGGTAGTGCTGCGCGCGGCGCTCCGCTTCCCGCACCGAGAGGCCGCGAGTGACGATCTGCCGGGCCAAGAGGAGTTGCTCTTTCCTGGGAAGGGGGATGAGGGCTCGAGCGTGGCCCATGGAGAGTTCGTCATTCAACACCGACTCTTGGATGGAGCCGGGGAGGCGCAGCAAGCGCAAGCTGTTGGTGACAGCTGCGCGACTGCGACCGACACGTCTGGCAATTTCGTCGTGGGTGAGAGCGAACTGCTCCGCCAGGAGTTGGTAGGCTTGTCCTTCTTCTATGGGGCTGAGGTCGTCGCGTTGGATGTTCTCGACCAGGGCCATCTCTAGCATCTTTTCGTCCGATACGTGTTGCACGATGGCTGGAATGCGCTCCAGGCCGATGTTTTGGGCGGCTCGCCAGCGGCGTTCTCCCACCACAATCTCGTAGCCCCCACCACTTTTGCGGACCACGATTGGTTGTAAGACTCCGTTTTCTTTAATGGAAGAAGCCAGCTCTTCGAGTTTTTCCGGCTCAAACCTCAGGCGGGGTTGCAGGGGATTGGGTTGGATCCGGTCCAAATCCAGCTCAATCAGCGCTGTGGGACTCACCGGGGCTGGAGGGAGTAAGACCTCGAGACCTTTTCCAAGTGCTTGTCGTTTCATGAGATGACTCCGATGGAATGAGTTGCATAGGGAAGCTTTTCCTCGAGTGGTGCCATTTTCGCGAGGATCTCCCGTGCCAACTGCAGGTAACTGTCCGCTCCTTTGGAACGGACAGCGTACAGCAAGATCGGTTTGCCGAAGCTGGGAGACTCCGCCAGGCGGACATTACGGGGAATGATAATCTGAAAAACCTGGTCTCCCAGATGCCCGCGCACACTCTGGCGGATTTGAGCGGAGAGGTTGAGTCGCTCATCGTACATGGTGAGCAGCACACCTTCTATGCACAGTTTGGGATTCAGGCTCTGCTGAACCCGGCCAAGGGTGTCCATGAGATCGGAAAGTCCTTCTAAGGCAAAGTACTCACACTGGATCGGGATGAGCAGCGAGTCAGCAGCTACCAGGGCATTCAGGGTGAGAATTCCCAGAGTGGGCGGACAATCGATGAGGATGAAATCGTAGCGCTCGTGCAGGGGTTCCAGGGCCAGGGCCAGGCGAAACTCTCGCCTTTTGACCCCTAAAAGCTCGAGGGTAGCGCCGGTGAGTTCACGATTCGACGGCAGAAGATCAAGAGAGTCCAGGTCGGTACTGCAAATTGCCGAGAGTGGGTCCGCTCCCTCCGTCAGGACATGGTAGGTCGAGGCCTGAAGAGTGTTTTTGTCCATTCCCAAGCCGGAGGTGCAATTTCCCTGCGGATCCAGGTCGACAAGCAGGACGCGCAGATCCGCTGCAGCCAGAGAGGCCCCAAGGTTAATGGCCGTGGTGGTTTTCCCGACACCACCCTTCTGGTTAGCGATTGCGATTATTCGCGACAAGGCCATCGGGGCGTAACATAGCATGCGCCGCCGACGTTTCACGTGAAACATCGGCTCCCCCAGGAAGGCATCGGAGTTTTTTCATCTTAGGGCGTGAAGCGAGGAAGATATTCGGGCTAAGGCAGATGGATGCTCAGGATGGAAATTGCGGCAGGCGTGATCCCAGGAACTCTGGAGGCCTGACCCAGGGTATCCGGCTTGACCTGAACGAGGCGCTCCACGACCTCGCGCGAAAGCCCGGCTACCACTTCATATTTGAAGCCCGAAGGAATAGGGCGGCTTTCAAGCGACTGCAAGCGCTCCACGTCGCGCATTTGTTGGAGGATATAGCCTTCATATTTGATTTGTGTTTCAACGACGTGGCGTTCTTCGCGGCTTAATTCCAGACCACTCTCTGCTAAAACTCCCTTAAGATCCTCGATCTGGACTTCAGGCCGCTTCAGAATCTGCTCAAGAGGAACTCCTGCCTCCAACCCGAATTTTCGGTGGAGTCTCTCAAAGAATCGCTGATCTCTCTTTAAGCGATTGGTTTTAAGAAAGTTAGAAGCGAGATCAATGCGGGCCCATTTTTCTTGAAAGTGCTGGTAGGTGCTGTCGGGAAGCAGGCCCAGGCGGAAACCATGGGGCATCAGCCGCCGATCCGCATTATCGATCCGAAGCAGGAGCCGATACTCGGCACGCGATGTGAACATCCGGTAGGGTTCATCGACTCCGCGTGTGACCAAATCATCGAGTAAAATGCCGATATAGGATTGCGAGCGGCCCAACACGAGCGGTTCCCGGCGGGAAACCTTTAAGGCGGCGTTTATGCCTGCCATGAGACCTTGAGCTGCCGCCTCCTCGTACCCGGTCGTGCCGTTAATCTGGCCTGCCAGGAAAAGTCCATCCACCTGTTTTGTTTCCAGTGTGGCGTGCAGTTGGGTGGGCTGGACAAAGTCGTACTCTACAGCGTATCCGGGACGGACGATCACGGCCTGTTGAAGGCCTTGGATGTGATCGAGCATGGCACGCTGCACATCCAAGGGCATGCTCGTGGAGAGACCATTGACGTAAATTGTGTTGGAACTGAGGCTTTCCGGCTCCAGGAACAGTTGATGTTGGCTTCGATCAGAGAATTTTACAATCTTGTCCTCGATCGAGGGGCAGTAGCGGGGCCCAATCCCTACAATCTCTCCGCCATAGAGAGGGCTTCGCTGAAGATTATCCCGGATAATTTGGTGAACCCGCTCGTTGGTATGGGTGATCCAGCAGTTCACCTGTAGCTGAGCAATGTTTTTACTACGGAACGAGAAGAAGGTGGGTAATTTATCCCCGGCCTGAACCTCCAGAGAGGAAAAGTCGACGCTGCCACGGTCCAGACGGGGCGGGGTGCCGGTTTTCAAGCGGCCCATCTCAAAACCAATGCTGAGGATCGACTCGGCGAGCTGAAGGGAGGAACTCTCTCCTGACCGGCCAGCCACAAACTTGTGTCCGCCCAGGTGGCACAGACCGTTTAGGAAAGTTCCCGTGGTGAGAATGAGGGTGCTGCAGCTGATGCGCTGCCCCTGAGCGGTCTCGATTGCAACCACCCGGTTCTTTTCACGGACAATGGCCGCTACTTCGAGTTGCTCAAGGGTCAGGCCGGCCTGTTGGCAAAGAAGCCCTTGCATCTCCTTTCGGTAGAGTTCCTTATCGCATTGTGCTCGCGGTGCCTGGACGGCCGGACCGCGACTGCGGTTGAGAAGGCGAAACTGGATAGCGGTGCGGTCGGCAACCTCAGCCATGACACCGCCCAGAGCGTCGATCTCCCGGACCAGATGCCCTTTGGCGATACCTCCGATTGAGGGATTGCAGGACATCTGCGCAATCATTTTCAGATTCAGGGTGAACAGTCCTGTCTTTGCGCCCATTCGCGCTGCCGCTACGGCAGCCTCACAGCCTGCGTGCCCTCCGCCAATGACAATTACGTCGTAATGGGTCTGTGTCATGGTGAATGATTATATGACAACAGACAAGGGAGAGGAGACAGGAGTCAGGAGAAAGAAGATTTTTGAAATCCGGGAGGCGTGTTGCTCAAATGCTTCTATGGTTCGTGGGAGGTGCCTCAGGTGCCGAATTTGAGGCGGCTTGGCACAAGTGCATCCCACACTTCGGTCCTTGCGGTTTGGAGAATGTGGCAGTGGTCTCAGGCCGCAACGGCGTGTCGAAGATGATTTGAGCAACACCCCCCTGGAACCTGAAACCTTCAGCTGACACCTGACAGCTGACAACCTGTTATGTCGGCTAAAAGCAGGAAGAAGCGAGTGGGGTTCCACAGCGGGATGGTTGCAGTATAATGAGCAGATGCTGTTTCGGAAAAAAAAGCGTTTGACGGAGCTGGTTGACTGCGCCGGCTGAGCCTCCAAACTGGCACCGGAGGTGTTGCAGAGAGCTCTAGCTGAGATCAACGTTTTTAAAGACCCCAATGTACTGGTAGGCTTTGAGAAAGCCGACGACGCCGGAGTCTATCGTTTGGATGACCAGAATGCACTTGTCCAGACCGTGGATTTCTTCACGCCCGTTGTCGATGACCCGTTCATTTACGGACAAATTGCGGCAGCGAACTCGCTGAGCGATGTCTATGCCATGGGGGGAATCCCCCGCTTTGCGCTTTCCATCGTGTGTTTCCCCGCCGACAAGTTGGCGGCGGAAGTTTTGCATGAAATCCTGCGTGGAGGCAGTGAGAAGATGCATGAGGCCCAGGTCGCGGTCATCGGGGGGCATTCAGTTCGAGATCCGGAAATCAAATTTGGTTACTGCGTGTCAGGCTTGGTCAATCCACAGAAAATCTACAGCAACAGTGCCGCCAAGCCCGGTGACGCCCTGTTGCTGACCAAACCACTGGGAACGGGGATTATTACCACCGGCATCAAGTTTGAAAAGACTTCTGATGAGATCGCCCAGGAGGCAATTGAGTGGATGCTGAAATTGAATGCCAAAGCCCGCGACCGGATGGAAAATTTCCCTATTCACTCTGTCACCGATGTCACAGGCTATGGTCTTATAGGCCATGCTTATGAGATGGCCCACGGAAGCGGAACGACCATGATCTTCAGGGCAAATGAGGTCCCCGTGATGAGGGGGGCAGAAAAGCTGGCGAAACAGGGGATGCTTCCCGGGGGCATTGAGTCGAATCGTGGTTATGTCGGCCAGTCAATTGTCTGGAACGGCGTTTCCTCTCTTCGCCAGCAGATCATGTTGGACCCTCAGACTTCGGGGGGACTGCTTATCAGCCTGCCCGAGGAGGAGGCCAAGAGATTAGCTGTGGAGCTTGAAGCGGAAGGGTTCCTGGGGCAGCAGATCGGATGCGTTTCCGCTTTTAAGGAAACGCACATTCGGGTGGAGTCATGAGTTCCTGCCTGAGGGTTTTTCTTTTCCCCTGCCTTTTCCTCTCCTGCACAGCTCCCCAGACTGCTCCCACGCTAGGCGAGATTGCCAGCGGCCAGGTAAGCGTTGTGGATCTGGGCTATGCTTTGAATGAGGCCAATCCCTATTGGCCAGGGGAAGGGTACTCGCCCTTTCATTTCGAGATCCTCGCGACGCTGGAAGAAGACGGGGTCTACTCGGGTGCTTTTACCACCGCCGAACACCTGGGAACACACCTGGATGCCCCCAATCACTTTAAAGCTGGGCAGCCTTCGGTTGACCAGATCCAGCTGGAGGACCTGATTGCACCCCTTGTGGTTGTTGACATCCGCGAGGCTTGTCAGTCCAATCCAGACTATCGTCTCACTCGAGAAGATCTTGAAAGCTGGGAAGGACAATTTGGGCCGATCCCCTCTGAGTCCGTTGTCTTCGCGCTCACCGGATGGGGGCAGTACTGGGATGAATTCGAAGGCTACAAAAACCAGGATGCATTGGGGCAACTGCATTTCCCGGGATTCTCAGAAGAAGCAGCACTCTATCTTGTTCAAGAGCGGGCGATCAAGGGATTAGGCATCGATACCCTTAGCGTGGATTACGGTCTTTCCACCGATTTCTCCATCCATCATATCGTCAATGGCGCCGCTGCCTATCACATCGAAAATGCGGCAAATCTGGATCGAGTTCCCCGGCGGGGAGCTTGGGTTATTATTGCGCCCATCAAGATTGAAGAAGGGTCGGGTGGCCCAGCTCGAGTTTGGGCAGTGTTTCGTGAGGCGCTTGATGGAGGGACCTAATCGGTGGCGATCTTGAGAGATTTGAGGAATTTCTCGTCGTGGCTGCTCAGCTTAAGGCGGACCGCTGGCTGTTTTGGGGTTGAGGAGGACTCCTCTCTGTGGTTGAAGCCGATGGTGGCTTCAACAATTAAGAAAACGTCGTAACCAACTTCGCGGATCGATTCGATGGCTGCATTAATGGGGGGAGATTCGGTGAGGGCCTGATTAATGGCTTTTTCTAGCTTTTTCCGATGGGTTTTGAGTTCCTCAGCCTGCATTTGAATCAGGTCCCTTCGCTCTGCTAATATTCCAAATTCATCCTTAAATTCATGATATCAAACTCCGACCTGATGTAAAGTGGAAATCAGCTCCCAAGGCCCAGGGTCCCCATCCAAACAGAAGAAGTCCCACACGAAGATTGTCTACCGACCTGAGGACACGGCGGGTCTCGATTACAAGCAGGATTTAGGAGAAGCGGGGGAATATCCCTTCACCCGGGGAATCTATCCCCAAATGTACCGTGCCCGTCTGTGGACGATGCGGCAGTATGCCGGATTCGCTACTCCTGAAGAGTCGAACCGCCGCTATCATTACCTTCGCTCTCAGGGCGTAACAGGATTGTCGGTAGCTTTTGATCTTCCCACCCAGCTTGGGCTCGATTCGGATCATCCACTTGCCGCCGGAGAAGTCGGAAAGGTGGGGGTTGCCATCGACAGCCTTGAGGATATGGATCGGTTGTTTAAGGGAATTCCACTGGTCGAGGTGTCGACTTCCATGACCATTAATGCGACTGCATGCATACTGCTGGCGATGTATCTGGTTGTGGCCCGAAGGCAAAGCGGGAAATGGAAATCCCTTCGGGGCACAGTTCAAAACGATATCCTGAAAGAATACATCGCCCGAGGTACATACATTTATCCTCCCCAGGCATCGCTGCGAATCACCACTGACATTTTTTCCTTTTGCAGCACGAATGTGCCTCACTGGAACACCGCTTCAATCAGTGGCTATCATATCCGAGAGGCCGGCTGCACTGCAGCCCAGGAGATCGCTTTTACCCTTGCCAATGGAGAAACCTATGTTCACGCCGCTGTCCAGGCCGGTCTGGAAATCGACGAATTTGCCTCTCGGCTCTCGTTTTTCTTCAACGCACACAGGACCTTTTTTGAGGAGGTGGCAAAGTTCCGGGCCGCCCGCCGACTCTGGGCTTGCCTAATGCGAGAACGGTTGGGCGCGTGCAGCCCAAAGTCTTGGATGTTGCGCTTCCACGCACAGACGGCAGGAAGCACTCTCAGTGGGCGAGACCCTGAAAACAACGTGGTACGTGTGGCCCTCCAAGCCCTTTCGGCAGTGTTGGGAGGAGCCCAGTCACTCCATACCAACGCCCAGGATGAGGCCTTGGGCCTACCCACAGAAGCAACTGCGCTATTGGCTCTCAGGACTCAGCAAATCCTGGCATATGAGAGCGGGGTTCCGGAAGTGGTCGATCCCTTGGGGGGGAGCTGGTTTGTTGAAAAGCTCACAAAGGATCTGGAGGAGGAGGCGGAAGCTTACCTGGAAAAGATTCACTCCTTGGGCGGGATGCTCCAAGCCATTGAGTCCGGGTACGTTCAAAGAGAGATCCAAGAAGCTGCCTATAAGCAGCAGGCACGCCTGGAGTCGGGTGAGGAGGTCATGGTCGGGGTCAACCGCTTCGAGAGCCAGGAAGAGGCTTCCATAGAGAGACTGCGCATTGATCCTGAAGTCGAAAAGGGGCAGATCAGCAAGCTCAAAATACTGCGAAACCGACGGGACTCCAGCCAAGTCAAGGGTGCCTTGGAGAAAATACGCCGCGCTGCCGAGGGACAATCCAATCTCATGCCCGTCGTGATTGAAGCCGTGGAGGTCTATGCTACGGTGGGGGAAATCGCTGATGCCTTGAGGGATGTTTTTGGAGAACACAAGGAAACCATTGTGATTTAGCCCGGAGGCAGCGCAAAGTCGAATGCTAACCTACGAAGAAGCACTCCAAGAAGTTCTCACGCAGGTTCCCGAGCCGAGAGCGATTCGCTTACCCTTGCGTGAGAGTTTGGGTCGCGTTTTGGCCCATCCCGTAGTGGCCGACCATGACCTGCCTCCTTTTAAGAAATCCTTTGTAGACGGGTATGCCGTACGCAGCCAGGACGTGGCCACTGCTCCGGTCGAACTAGAGGTCATCGGGACGGTGGCAGCTGGTAGTCAGAGCCAGCCTGAAGTCAAGGCGGGGCAAGCAGTCCAGATCATGACTGGAGCGGCAGTGCCACCAGGAGCCGATGCGGTGCAAATGGTAGAAAAGACTCGTTCCATGGCTGCCGAGAAAGTGGAGTTGCTTGAGCCGGTGGTCAAGGGAGCGAACGTGGCAGCAAAAGGAAATGAAGTGCGGCAAGGAGACACGGTCCTGGCTAGAGGCCGAGTACTGGGAGCTGCAGAGACAGGTGTCCTTGCAACCTTTGGCCAAGGGGAGGTGGAAGTGTATGCTGCGCCCACTGTGGCCGTGATTCCCACTGGCGATGAGATTGTCGAGGTGGAGAAGAAGCCCGCCTTTGGTCAAATCCGGAACTCTAACGCCCATTCGTTGTGGGCGCAGTGTCAGCAGCTTGGATTGGATGCGACTGTTTTTCCTGTGACGCCGGACGACCCTGAGCGCACACAGGAAGCGGTGTCTCAAGGGTTTCAGTATGACCTTCTCCTCCTCAGTGGCGGTGTCTCCATGGGCGAATACGATTATGTTCATCAGGCATTGACAAAGGAGGGGGTAAACATCTTTTTGCATAAAGCCGCCATCAAGCCGGGAAAACCTATTGTTGTGGGGCGAAAAGGCGATCATCTGATCTTTGGCCTTCCGGGTAATCCCGTGTCCGCTTTTGTCACATTCGAACTCTTTGTGCGGCCGGCAGTTCGTCGATGGATGGGGTTTC
>JAPUKI010000036.1 GCA_027295745.1 Acidobacteriota bacterium | reverse complement strand
CGACATCCAGTTCGTATTGGGTCCGGTGGATTCTCTGGACCATGCCTCTCGGCTTCCCAATTTCGGATCAAAGATGGGGATCGATGCCACTCGCAAGTGGCCTGAGGAAGGATTCCAGCGAGAATGGCCCGATGAAATCCTCATGTCCGAGGAGATCAAAAACCGAATCGATGAGCTTTGGTCGCAGCTGAAAATTAAACTCTAATCTGAAATTCCTCGACTCTGCAGGCGCCGCATGGCGAGATTGGCGGCAGCCACCAATTCCGGATCCGATCCTGTCATCATTCCCTGAATGATGGGGACAGCCGACGGGTCGCCGCGCAGGCCTATGATCTCAAGCAATCGGATCCTGATAGCCTGTTTCTCACTTCGCAGATAGGGATAGAGTTCCTGGATCTCCCGGGAATTGAGTTCAAGAAGATAGTAATAGGCCTGATCCTTATCCAGTCTGCCCACCAGATCAATCAAGTGGTCCTCGCGCCCAAGCTGATACAGGGCAAAACTCATCGCCAATTTCACCTTGCTTGATTCTTCCTGAAGATATCTCCGCCCGACCTCGGTGAGGTGACTTGACTCGCCTGTGCGGCCTAAGCCCTCCGCTGCATAGAGACGATAGGAATCTCGAGGGTCCAGAAGAGCTTCCAGAAACAACTCTTGACAGCTGGAATCGCCCATGTAAGCAAGGGCTTCCAGAAGTTTCCTGTGCAGATCATCTTTGCCACTGACCGGCACAAACCCCAGAACCTTTCTCCTCTCTTCAACCCCCGACAGGTAGAGTTCCTTGAGCAGGGGAACAGCCTCGGTGACACGCAGATGACCCAAGGTGAAGATGGCTTCATCGTGCACCTTCTTGTCGGCATCACGAACCAAGGGAATGATGGCTGGACCGGCAGACGGGTCGCCAATCTTGTAGATCGTCCGAATGAGTTCCACCTTGACCCCGTCGCTTGTCTCTACTGAAAGGGCGTGTTCAATGGTCGGTAAGGCCGACTGGGCTCGGAGAATGCCGAGGGCCACTGCCGCATCCTTTCGAATCCCAGTGTCCGAGGCGAAAAGCAACTCTGCCAAGGCATCCTTAACATCCTGGCTGACCGGAACAAAAGGTTCGACCATGAGGGGGTTATAGTCATCCCTGAAGGGATTGAAGACATCTGCAACTTTCTGGAGCCCTTTGGTAAAACCACCTTCTCCCACCACGTACATGTTGGTGACCCCTTCAATGGCCTTCTTCTGGACCTCTTTTTTGGGGTCATGAGTCAAGCGGGTGTAGGCCTTTAAAGCGCGAGTGTCGTTGATGCGCACCAGGGCTCGCAAGGCCTCTAAACGAATAGACCCATCAGTGTCCTCCGTCAATTGGATGAGCTCAGGTACCGCCTCGCGAACCTTGTTCTGTCCTAATAAAGTGGCAGCCTGTTTCCGCCGGTCGCCCTCAGGGTGCTTCAAATCATAGATGAGCCCTGCAACGCTCAACTCCCGAGTCCGCTGCGCCGACAGGGGCAGTAATGCAGACGCTGTCAGCCAGAAAACCAGGACACAAAGAAACTTTTTGGAGATAGCCATGGCAACGTACTCCTTCCCTTAATCATTGAGGTTAGCACATCTGTCTGACTACCAAGATTGTTCTGTCGGGAGCACTCAGTGCTCCCTTCCATGAATACGGTGATATTTGCGGAGGGGGCTTGTGAGGCGAGGTCGAGGAGCGAGAAGGAGGCGATGTCGGGACATCGTCGACGACGAGCGACGAAGAGATCGACCACAACCCCCTTCCGCCCGAAGGGTTGCGGCGAGACGGGCTCATTTCTTTGTTGCTCCTCCTCGCCGATGTCTCGACATCGACTCGTCGTCGCGCCTCGATCTGGGCTCCGTCGCGCTCGCAACAAACATCACCGTATTTATGGAAGTGAGCACTAGGTGACTGTCACGAATGTCCAGCAAGACCGTCGGGTCCACGTTGACGTTGGACAATAAAGGGTCGGGGTGGGGGAGGCACAATCAGATCGCGCCAAAGTTTGTCCAGGTCCTTTTCGAAGAGGGTCTGGGCGTCAGCACGAACCAGTTGCCAATCGCCATGGGCGATCTCAGCTGCAAGCTGACCCGGCGACCAGCCGGAGTGACCCAGGAAGACGCGCAGCTCATTGGGGCCTTTACCTTGCTGGAGAAGCTCCTCAAGCAGCTTTCTATCACCGCTGAAATAGACATCCTCCAGCACATGAGTTCCTCGGTTGGGCGGCTCGCCACTCCGAGTCAAAAAGAAAAGCCCGTCCAGGCCGACCGGGCCGCCATAGAACAACAGGTTCGACTCCTGGCCGGGACTATTCAGGTCGGGGAACAGCTCAGAAACCGGCATCTCCGAGGCACGATTGAGAATAAGCCCCAACGTCCCCTCTAACCCATGTGTCAGCAGCAGCACCACGGTGTAGCGAAACCGTGGATCCTGCAGGTCAGAGCTCGCCACCAGGAAAACGCCCTTTTCAAGAACAATGGGATCCTGCAAGAGGTGCCCGCTCTCCTCGGAAAAGGAGGGATGGCCCCAGCCGCCCGAAGCTGCTGCCAGCAGCAGCAGGGCGAGTCCCAGGACAAGAAGAGACGAATGCTTACGGAACACAGCTTGGTTCCCCTATTTCCTGCAACCATCACTGACAGACACGGTTGCTCTCCACACGGTAACTGATCCCCTCCATTCAATCCTAAATCTTCACAGGAGTAAAAGGCAAGATCTGGGGGAGGCTGTCCCTGTCAACTTCCCTTCAAGCCCCTGCTTTAGCAGCGCTCAGCTTGATCAGGAATTCGCGGAGTCGTTGTCTCTCATCTCTCGCGAGTCGCGAGAAGCTGAGACTGGCAAAGAGGGTCTGGGTTGCACGGACGACTGCCGTGTCCACACGAATTGCCGGGCCTTCTCCCGGCAGCTGCAGTTTGAGTTGCAAGGAGCTCTTTTCGGTCAAATTCAGGTCGCTCTTCAGCCGACATCCGGCCAGAGCGAGATTCGTCACGATACCTTCACCCGGTGTATCTTGCCATGACAAGATGACTGGTAAATGGGTCTCAAAGCGCCTGTACTGGCGACGATTCGTCTGTCTTAGGACGTAGTGGGTCCCCCATCTGATGGCCCTGAAACGCCGCCAGCAGGCCTTGCAGCGGTAGGGATAGATGTAAAAAAGGCTCAACAGATACCCACCTATCCCTTCTCGAGCAACGCGAAGCGCTCCGTTTTGTTCGCACGCCGGACATTGAGCAGACATCATCACCTCAACTGACTAGGGAGACTCTCGGACACCAGCAAAAGAGTCTCGCTCATTTCCAAGAAGAATTTGTTAGACCGTATTGTGCATAATCCGGGCTAAACCCAGCAAAGCACGTCCTGTGCCAACTTCTTTAGAAGAATGGAAGACAAGAGATGAACTGCCGAAAGTTATTGACTGGTAGTCATTTGTGCGGATTCCGATGGTATAAGAGCTGGCCGCAAGTGTTCACAGATGTTAACGATAGTTGACAGACTCATGGGGGCTTGACCCCCCAAAGACAATTTCGGGGGAACCGGGGCTGATTTTTTCTTGCCATGAACTCCCTGGGGGGTCTATGATTGGAAAAGATCCTTTTTTCCATCTTAGGAGGTATTCGCCATGATCCAGCATGCATCCAAGCAAACGAGTTTACTTTCCATCTTCTGGGCAGCGGTGATCTGTGCCCTTTTCTCGACATCTCTTTTTGCCCACGTGGCCATCTTTCCGCAGACGATTGCGGCAGGAACCCGTCACCACAACTTTTACATACGGGCGCCGGTTGAGAAAGACATTCCGGTGGTGGAGATGGGCTTTGAAGTGGATGCACGATGGCTTGAAAACCGGGGAAGTTTTGATTTCCAGCACATCGAAGGTTGGGACCTGCACGTGGAGTTAAACGAAAACGAAAGGGTCAACAAGGCGTGGTGGACGACAACAGGAGAGGGAGCCTTGCCGGGGACCTTCCAGTTGATTTTCATGCGGGTGAATGTTCCCAGTACGCCTGGGGTGTATAACTTCATTGCCTGGCAAAAGTACTCAGATGGAAGCGAGGTGTGGTGGAACGAAGTGCGAGGAGAAGAGGGTGTCAGGACTCCCTGGGCAAACGTGACGGTGGAAGCAGAACCCCTCTTTGGAGCGGGACCCCTTGAGATGAGCGTGGCGGGTTTTGCCTTCCTGGCTCTGGCGCTTTCTCTCTATGCTTTGTTTACTGTAAGAAAGCTGCTGGCGACAGGAAACCATGGGGCGGATTCGTAGCAGGCGCAGACGGTCATTATTGTCTTCAGGCGGGTAGCAGGGGAACCAGCTGTGACCGCACCTGTTCGATCGAGTCCTGGAATTGTATGCCAATGGAGCCGACCTCTCCCTTCTCTACGGACTCCTTGATCGTGTGAATGACTCTGGAGGTCAGTTCCCCCCTCAATAGGACTTGTTTTTTCTCCACCTGAAAAGTCAGAACAACCAAGGCGTGCTCGGGAGGGACAGCAC
>JAPUKI010000359.1 GCA_027295745.1 Acidobacteriota bacterium | reverse complement strand
CTGGGTCAGCTCGGATTGCTGGAACGCTTTGCTGCGATTGTATCGGCCGCAGATGTCGTCAATGGAAAACCCCATCCTGAAGCCTTCCTCAAAGCCCTGGCTGGACTCAAGGGCCAAGATCCCACCTTGAAACGCGATGAGGTCATCGTCATTGAAGACTCTTATCGCGCCATCCGATCAGTCCACATGGTCGGCATGAAATGTGTGGCACTGGCCACCACCTATCCCACTGGAGAGCTGGGGGAGGCAGACCTGGTGCTGGAGGACCTTGCGGGGTGGACCCTGCAACGGTTAGAGGAACAGTTAAGTCAGTGACTGTCCGGGCCGCAGTTCGATGATCTCCGTCCCCAGCTCACTGGTCAGTTCTCGCAGCTCTTGCGGCGTTCCAGTCAGTGCAGGAAAAGTACCGTAATGCATGGGCAGGACCTTCTTTGCATTCATGAGCCGGCAGGCATAGGCCGCTTCTTTTGGGCTCATGGTAAAGAGATCACCAATGGGGAGAAGAATCAGCTCAGGTTCATAGAGATCTGCGATGATCTTCATATCTGAGAAGACGCAGGTATCGCCTGCATGGTAAATGCGGAATCCATTTTCGAACTCCACCACGTAACCGGCGGCTTCCCCACCATAGCTGATCGATCCATCATCCTCGAGGATACCGCAGCTATGACGCGCATCCACCATCGTGACACGCACATCATTGAGCTGCTGGGAGCCGCCCTTGTTCATGGCATTCGTATTCTGCACACCCTTTCGCTCAAGCCAGTGCGCAATCTCGTAGATGCATCCGATCTGGGGCTTGTGGGTTTTGGCTAATTCAAGAACATCTTGGATATGATCAAAGTGAGCATGGGTGATGAGCACAGTATCCAGGGAATCGATTACCTTGTCCTGCTCGGGGCAAGCCGGGTTGTTCTGCACCCATGGATCAATGAGCAGCTTCTTCCCCCCAGGAGTGGTAAAAAGAAAAGTCGCATGACCGAGGTACTTGATCTGGACATTGCTAATGAGAGCCATAACGCCTCCTTTGGCTCCTGAATATACTGGACCCGGAGAATCGAGTAAACTAGTGTATGTTGGGTAGTTTTGCATCTTCTCTCTGGGTTTAGGACGACTGAATGGCCAAGCTGATCTTTCTTTATCTACTCTTCTTTGTGGTCGGGATGATGGCGCTTAAATTGCTGGTTGTCCTGCTCGAACCCCGGCTCACCTTCTTCCCTATCCGTGGACTGGATACAACCCCTGAGAAAGCAGGACTCCAGTTTAAGGAGATTCCTCTCCAGACGGCCGATGAGGAGACTGTTTATGCATGGCTGCTGGAACACCCCGAGCCAAAGAGTGAAGTCCTGTTTTTCCACGGAAACGGCGGAAATCTATCCCTCAATCAGGATTTTCTGCTGAGCCTCTACCACCACTCTCTTACGGTTTTTGCCCTGGACTACCGTGGCTACGGGAAGAGTACCGGCTCCCCCACAGAGGAAGGTCTCTACCAAGATGCCGAAGCCCTGCTGCGCCAGTTCTGGAATAAGATCCACCGTCCCGATCAGAAGGTCATCTACTGGGGACACTCCTTGGGGGGATCCGTTGCCGCTTTCGCAACAACTGTCAGAAAGCCGGACGGCGTGATCTTAGAGTCAAGTTTTCCCAACAAATATTCTCTGCTCAATCACCACCCGGCACTGAAAGTCCTGGGTTTCCTTTCCGAGTTCAAGTTTTCAACGGCGGAGTTTCTGGACGGTATTTCTCGCCCAGTTCTGGTTCTTCACGGTGAGCAGGACAAGATTGTCCCTCTCAAACAGGGCCAGCTGTTATTCGAGCGGCTGCAGACGGAAAAATACTTTCACACCATCCCCGCTGGCCACAATGATCTTCACCAGGTTGACCCCGACAAGTACTGGGAACACATCAACCAGCTCATTGACGCGATGGGAGATGGACAAGATTTACATTAGTGGGATTTCCTGCCTGGCTCACCTGGGAGTAACTCCAGCTGAACGAGAAAATCCCCAGGAGATCCTGGTCAACCTGGTTCTATGTCTCGATCTGGAAGCCGCCGCCGATACAGATGAGCTGGACTCAACAGTGGACTACGTGGGGATTGTGGGGAAGCTCAAGACGGCACTTCAAGAGAAACGTTTTTGCCTGCTGGAGTCCCTGGCCGGCCAACTGTGCCGCTCCCTCCTGAGTGATAACAAGATTGAATCTGTTCAAGTGACCGTGCGAAAGTTCCCTGAGGCTTTACGACAAGAAGTGAGCTATGTGGAAGTTGAGCTGACTCGCAGCAATCTATAGCTAGACCGTAAAGGAGATCCCACAACTGCAAGTCTTTGAGGCGTTCGGGTTCACAAAAGTGAAGCCTTGCTGCATGAGCGCTCCCTGCCAATCCAGCGTTACCCCCTTCAGGTAGAGATAGCTTTTCAGATCGACAAAGACCCTTGCCCCATGTTCCTCAAAAACTTTATCGTCCGGCCGCTTCTCAGACTCAAACTCCATGACATAACTCAAACCCGAACAACCTCCACCTCTTACCCCAAGGCGAAGTCCACCCTGGGGCGTGTTGTCCTGTTCGAGGCCTCTTCGAATCCTCTCTGCGGCTGTTTGAGAAATGTGAATGGACATGGAGTGTTCTCTCTGGTCAACAAAAACCCAATCAATATTTGGGCATAGTCGGATCGACGTCATCTGACCAGGCCAAGACGCCCCCTTTGAGATTGCGCAATTTTCGAAAGCCCGCCTCGCGCAGTATCTCAATTGCCTGGGCACTTCGAGCTCCCGATCGGCAATGGGCCACAATGTCACGGGCGCTATCCAGCTCGTGAAGCCTGTTGAGCAGCTCATCCAGCGGAATGAGATGTGATCCCACAATGCGGCAAATTTCATATTCCACAGGATTGCGCACGTCCAGAATGAAGATGTCCTTTCCCTGATCCAATTCCTCCTTGAGCTCCTTGGCAGTAACTTCCTCAATCCCGGTAGGTTCTTGCACTTCCTGACCAATGCCACAAAACTCCTCGTAGTCGATGAGTTCCCTGATGCTGGGATTTTCTCCGCAAACCGGGCACTTGGGGTTCTTGCGCAGCTTCAGTTCGCGGAACTTCATTCCCAGGGCATCGAAGAGAAGCAGGCGGCCGGCCAGGGACTCCCCCTTGCCCAGTATTAGTTTGATGACCTCGGTGGCCTGGATGAGACCCACCAGTCCGGGAAGGATCCCTAACACTCCTCCTTCGGCACAAGAAGGCACCAATCCCGGTGGTGGTGGTTCTGGGTACAGGCACCTATAGCAGGGCCCGTCGGAAGTGGCAAATACGGAAGCTTGCCCTTCGAAACGGAAGATACTTCCGTAGACATTGGGCTTTCCGGTAAGCACACACGCATCGTTGACCAGATATCGCGTGGGAAAGTTATCGGTTCCGTCCGCAATGATGTCATAGCTCTCAAAGAGCTCTAAGGCATTGTCTGAGGTTAGCCGCGTCTCGTGTGTCTCAACCCTGACATTCGGATTCAAGGCTTCCAGTTTTTCCCGTGCCGACTCGAGCTTGGGCCGACCGACGTCTTGAGTGGTGTGAAGAATTTGCCGCTGCAGATTACTGAAATCCACCACGTCAAAATCAACAATCCCCATTCTCCCTACTCCTGCAGCTGCCAGATAGAAAGCTAGAGGTGAACCCAAACCGCCCGCACCCACACACAGGACGCTGCCCTGCTTGAGTTTCTTTTGCCCCTCCATCCCCACTTCCGGCATGATCAGATGCCGACTGTAGCGTTTGACTTCTTCGTGAGAGAGCTCTTCTGAGACTGCTACTGTCATAATGGACCTCCCAGCTATTCTCTGCCTAAAGAGATTATAAGATGCGAGTTGCCCAAGAGCAAAGTCAAAGCGAGAAACCAGATCTCACAATTCACATGAAGTTTGGCTGAAACTCAAGTTACAGAGCATTTCTAGACGAAATCAACCACCACTCGGTGAGGGATCAAACCTGCCTCATGGCCCCGATCCAAGAAGAGCTGGACCGCTTCCCTTCCGTCCTCACCGTAATCCACCGTCCTTTCGTTCACATACATGCTCACAAACTCATCTGCCTGCTGGGAATCGAGACCACGTCTGAATTGATGAGCATAAGCCAAAGCCTCCTCCCGATGCGAGAGAGCATAGCGAATGCTCTCTCGAATCAATCGAGAGACTCGGTGAATCTTCTCCACTCCCAAATCTCGCCGGATCACATTGCCTCCCAATGGCAGCGGCAGTTCCGTCGTCTTCATCCACCACTCTCCCAGGTCCAGAATCTTGTATAGACCATCAACTCGATAGGTCAACTGTCCCTCATGAATGATCAGTCCCGCATCAACTTCTCGGCGCTGAACCGAGGGAATGATCTGATCAAAAGGAAGGACCTGGTACTGAAAATCCGATTGAAACAGTTTGAGTGCCAAAAAAGCGGATGTCCGCTGGCCGGGAATTCCAATGAGGCGCTGAGGGAGCTCGTCAGTTGGAAAGGGACGGCTGCTGACCAAAATCGGCCCATATCCCTCGCCCATACTGGCTCCGCTGCTGAGCAGCGCATAGCGCTCCTTAAGGTAAGCATACGCATGGATGCTAACAGCTGTCACCTCATACCGGCCTGCCAAGGCAGCTTCGTTCAGTGTCTCGATATCCGCCAGCTGGTGAGTGAACTCAAACTCTCCTGTATCTATCTTCCCCTTGCTCAGAGCATAGAACATAAAGGCGTCATCGCTGTCCGGGCTATGGGCTATGCAGATTGTTTGTTTGGACATCGTTTCAGATCTGACTCCGCTTTGCTTACAATAGTCATCATGATGAAGGACGACTCCATACTCATCGAAACACATGCGGTAGAGCCGTTTTTTAAAAACGGCTACATTGTATCCTGTTCAGAAACTCTTCAGGGAATTTATATTGATCCTGGAGACGAGGCTCCCCAGCTGCTTCAGCGGGTGGAGGAGATGAGTGTACAACTCGTCGCGATCGTCAATACGCATGCTCACATCGATCATATTTCCGGGGTCGGGCTGGTGAAAGGGAAATGGGATGTTCCGATCTATCTCCATCCTGAAGATGAGACCATTTATAAGAGCTTACCCATCCAGGCTGAGAGATTTGGACTGCAATATCCTCCCGCTCCCCCCATCGACCGCTCCCTCGAGGAGGGCCAGGAGTTACAGGTCGGTTCTTTGCGCCTGAAGGTTCATCACACTCCCGGACACTCCCCGGGAAGCGTTTCTTTGGAGGTCGAGGAGCATGTCTTTTGCGGGGATGTGATCTTCGCCGGATCAATCGGTCGCACCGACCTCCCCGGGGGCAGCTATGAAACGCTCATGGAAAGCATCCACAGGAAGGTGCTTCCCCTGGGAGACGAGAAACTTCTTTATCCAGGCCATGGTCCAGAGACCACCATCGGCAGGGAACGAGAAACCAATCCTTTCCTGACCACTTAGCCCGGCGGTACTTCCAGCCGGTATCCGATCCCTCGAACGGTGCGGATAAAGTACCCGGCCCTGCCAAGCTTTCGCCGAAGCCGCTGGATGTGCGTGTCAACAGTGCGTGACGTCCCTCGATAAGATTCATCCCATGCCGTTGTCAAAAGCATAGCGCGACTTAAAGTGGTCCCCCCATTCCTCAAGAAACAGGCCAGCAAATTAAATTCTGTGGTCGTCAGATTGATCCTCCTTCTCCCGACGAAGGCCTGACAGGTCTCTGTGTGGAGAAAAATGGGAGCTTTCTTGAGAACCGCTGGTGGCCTAACCACCTGCCGGGCCTCCACAGAATGAATCAGAACGACCCAAGTTTCTGAAGTGGGAAAAAGTGGAACCCAAAATGATCATTGTACCCCCCTTAGCCAGCTAGGCTTTTTGGAAAACGAAAATCCCCTCGCCCGCCTCATTGCAAATTGCATGCCAACCCTTTAGCGAGCACATATGGGGGTTAAAGTTTTCCACAACCTCATATGTTGAAGTCTGGCTGGGCGGACTACATCTAGCGTCCCTCGAGGAGCTTCGCAAGCGTCAACCCGTGTTGACACTGTTTCCCATCCTTTTCTCCTGAAACACTGTCACAGCACTGGATAGCTCATGGAGTTGGACAGTGGCAACGGAGGTTGACACATTTTTCCGGCCTTCTGCTGCAACCAGTATAGATACTGGACAGGCACCGATTTTTGGCCTGTCAACAGGAGTTGACATGAGGGTTTGGGGACAGTCCCCCATGAGGGTTTGGGGACAGTCCCCAAACTGTCCCCAAACTCTCTCCAAAAAATGGCAACACTCATGCCAGAATTCTCTATTGACTTGTCCCGAAATTCATCCTAAAATCGGCATCCCTACGGAGGATGGATCAGTCAGCGTGAGGCTGCATTCTTCACACTATCCTGACGGAAGCATGGCGATCAAGCGGACCTTTTCGACTCGTGAAGTGGCTCAAATGTGGAACGTGAGCGAGTCGACAATCAAACGATGGGCCGACTCCGGTGGGCTTTGCTGCCTCCGAACTCCCGGTGGACATAGAAGATTTCATCTCGAAGACATTTCTGACTTTCAGACGACGCGCGGTTTTGAAGCAACGGGTTTCCTGACCACTGAGAAGTGGGAAGAACCGGAAATTGAGGAGTCGCTGAACCGAAAGAAATTCGACAAGGTCCGCCAGCTGATTTTTTACCTAGCCACTCAAAACCAGCGCAAACGCGTCAAGGACCTCTTGGAGCGCCTTTATATTCGGGGCATGGGGCTCGTTGATCTCTACGACGACGTCCTGCTTCCGGTTGTCCAGAACTCTCACCAAGCATTGGCAACTGGCAGCCTGACTTATGGCCAGGAAAGACTCGTCAGGAACAACCTCGATGAAGCCATGTCTCTCTTGTTTCCTCAACTGATCTGCCGCCGGAAAAGTGGAAAGACCGGGCTCTGCGCGGCACCTGATCAATTCTGCAGGATCCCCGTGAATGCCATCTCCCGAATTCTGGAGACCGAAGGTTGGGAGTGCCTGAACCTGGGTGGTAACATTCCTTTTGAAGCAATGGCGGAAATGGTGGAGCAGGAACCGGTCAATCTGGTCTGTGTAGTGTCCTCAAGTCCACAGCAGCCCATGGACAAGACTTTTGAGTCTCTGGCCGAGGCGGCCAACAACTACCGAATTCCCATCGTCCTGACAGGTCCTGGCTTCGCCGAGCCCGAGACTCGCCTGCAGTTTCCCCACGAAGAATACTTTCCCGACTTCCGCTCTTTCCAAGGCTACCTCTCTCGCTTGAGTTAAGCCCGCACTTCTCACACCAGGTCTACTGCAGCGGCGCAATGATACGACCTGACTGCGTTGCGCTCGGACGGCCTCCTTAGTGCCTCGCTTCAAAGATATGGTGACGTTTGTGGCGAGCGCGACGGCGTCGAGTTCGCGAAGCGACGACGACGCGATGTCTGTGTGCATCGCGGAGGAGGAGGGACAAAGAAATCGACGCCGTCCCGCCGCCACCCTTTGGGCTGATGGGGGTTGCGGGCAACCTCTGTGTCGCTCGTCGTCGTCGATGTCCCTGCATCGCCTTCTCCTCGCTCCTTGATCTCGCCTCGCAAGACCCATCAGCAAACGTCACCCTATCTATGAAACGAGGCACTGACCGTACGTTTGCGGGGGCCTCGGGGCACCCGCTTGCGGGTCACGCGCCAGTCGGAGCCGCAGGCTTTAGCCTGCGGGCCCGTGGGCTAAAGCCCACGGCTCTGTTTTCCGACCCTTCCGCCGCGTGCCACGAGTGGCTCGCGACGACCTGGTGTGAGAAATGCGGGCGCTAGCCCCGGAAGAGACTCCTGAGAAGGAAGAGAAAATTGGCCGGACGTTCGGCCAGACGCCGCAAAAAATATGGCGCCCACTGAGTCCCGAAAGGTAGATAGACTCGCATCTTGTACCCTTGCTGGACAATCCGCTTCTGATATTCACGCCCAATCCCATAGATCATCTGAAACTCAAAGTGGGCAGGCGGGACACTCTGCTGGGCAGTAAAGCGACGGGCGTGCTCGATCATCTCACGGTGGTGGGTGGCGATGGCCATATAGGACGGGGAAAGCAGGAGCATTTCCATGAGTTTGACAAAATTTCGGTCCACCTCCTTTTTTTTGGGAAAGGCAATATCAGAAGGTTCCATATAAGCTCCCTTACACAACCGGATATTACATTTGAGTGCACTGAGCTTGCGCACATCTTCTGCGCTGCGATACAGGTAAGCCTGGATAACAGCGCCCACATGATTACTGTAAAGGGCAAAGTACTCCTGAAAAAGATGGATGGTATCTTGCGTGTAACGAGAACCCTCCATATCAATTCGTACAAAATTGTTGAGTTCACGAGCCCTCTGGAGAATAGTCTTCAAATGCCCCGCACAGATCTCCCTATTGATCCCCAAGCCCAACTGAGTGAGCTTGATGGAAATGTTTGCCTGTACCTGACTGGTGTGGATGCCTTTGAGCAAAGCTAGGTAAGAGGAAGTTACACGTTCCGCTTCTCTCTCGTCACCGACCTCCTCTCCCAGCAGATTGAGAGTGGCCAGGATTCCCCTGCTGTTCAGCTCTTGGACGACGCTCATGGCCTCATCCAGGCTTTCCCCTGCCACAAAACGCCTGGCCAGACCCGAACGCTTCCCCACGTGGGCAATGAAGCTCATCAAAGCCTCGCTTTTGGCAATCTTGAGTATCAGGGTCCGAAACAACATGGGATAAGAGAGAATACAGAATACAGAATACAGAATTCAGAAGGCAAAAGTCAGAAGGCAGGAGATAGGAGACAGAATCATGGATGATTCGGATCTATACGGATTTTCACCGACGTATGAACTTTAACCTCTGGATTCTGGATTCTATCTTCTCCGAAGCGCTTTCACTAATTTCTGGTACAGATCAACGGCCTCAAGAAGCTCCCTCTTGGAGATCTTTTCATCCGCCGTGTGGGCCTCCAAGATCGAGCCGGGGCCAAGCAAAAGCGGCTTTCCCAGCGTCCGTAAAAGGGGAATATCTGTTCCATAACCAACCCTCTTGGTGGGAAAACCCTCCACTGTTTCCATCTCCTGAGGTTCACTGGTTTTCAACACCTCCAGTTGGGCCCGGCTGCCGACTGCCTCATTCAGGAGCCTCAGGTAGAGTTTGCTGTCAGAAACCGTCCGGATGAGAATCTCGGCTTCTGCATAGTCCGGCACCACATTGGCGGCACTGCCGCCTTTGATCTTTCCAACATTGAGATGGCTTTGTCCCAGGCGGGAGTGGGAGGGAAAAGCGATCTCATTGAAACTGCTCAAGACAGCGATCAGCTTCTCTATGGCCGAATCTCCCTTTTCCGGATAAGCCGAGTGGGCCGCCACCCCATCTACCCGCACCCGGGCAGAGACAATTCCTTTGTGGCCAATGACCAGTTCATTGTCGGTGGGTTCCCCATTGATGAAAAAGGAGCAATCCAGATCCAACTCCCGCGCCTTGGCAGCGCCGATGCTGTCGGTTTCTTCTCCAACCACGAAGAGCAACCCGAGATCGGAGAAGTCCTCCTGGAGCAATGCCTCCGCGGCACAGACCATAGCCGCAGCTATCCCCTTTGCGTCACAGGCGCCCCGACCGTACACAAAATCCTTCGCATCCCGGGAAGGGAAAAAAGGAGGTACGGTGTCCATGTGGGTGGTGAGAAGGATCGTCGCTTGTCCCCGGGTGGCCAAAACATTAAACCGATCAGAGGTCACCTCTTGCTTGAGACAGTCCCAACCTTGTGTTTCCAGGAGATCGAACAGAAATTCTCCAACCTCTTTTTCCTCTCCAGTTACAGAGGGGATATCCACGAGTTGTCGAGTGAGGTCAATCACGTTGAGCATGGCAGGCCGGCCTTCAGTGGTCTTTCGTCTTTGGTCTTTGGTCTTTGGTCTGTTGTCTTTGGTCTGTGGTCTGTGGTCTGTGGTCTGTGGTCTGTTGTCTTTGGTCTGTGGTCTGTGGTCTGTGGTCTTTGGTCTTTGGTCTGTGGTCTGTGGTCTTTGGTCTGTGGTCTGTGGTCTTTGGTCTGTGGTCTGTTGTCTTTGGTCTGTGGTCAGTTGTCTGTGGTCTGTGGTCTGTTGTCTGTGGTCTGTGGTCAGTTGTCAGCTGCCAGCTTCTTCTC
>JAPUKI010000358.1 GCA_027295745.1 Acidobacteriota bacterium | reverse complement strand
AAGGGGAGCTCTCGACCCAGGAGTCCTTCCGCATTATCGATCAGCTGGCCCAGGAGGGATGTTTCTTGATCACCTTCACAGGGGGGGAGATGTTTACGCGCAGGGACTCATTTGAAATCCTCACCTATGCCAAGGAAAAGGGCATTGCCTTCATCCTTCTCACCAACGCCACCCTGATCACCTCTGAGAGGGCCGATCAGATTCAGGCCCTTCAGCCCTGGAGAGTTGACATCTCCATCTACGGTGCCACCCCAGAGACTTACGAGAGGGTGACCGGGATTCCGGGATCCTTTGGGAAGTTCCTGGAGGGTGTCGAGCGGCTGCGGGAACGCAAGGTGCCCCTTCTCATCAAAATGCCCGCCATGACTCTAAACCAACACGAGGTCCAGCAGGCCAAGGCCCTGGTCGAGGGATGGGGAATCAAGTTCGTCTACTCCTCAGAGATCACCCCCCGGCAGGATGGTTCCCTGGAGCCGCTGCGCTATCGGATCACGGCCCAGCAGGTCATCCAACTGGATCAAGAAATCTTGGGAGAATGGCGGGAAGAAGGTGAAGTGGAGAAAGAGTGCGAGGCAAGCGACGGGCTTTTTCTCTGCGGGTGCGGTAAGAGTTCCATGGCCGTGACCCCTTATGGAGAGATGAACCTCTGTACAAACTTTCCTGTTCCTCAATACAACCTGCGAACTGGGAGTGTCGCCTCGGGCTGGAAGGCCCTGGTCGAATGTGTTGACTCAGCTCTCCCCAGCCAGGCTTATGAGTGTCCAAGTTGTGATGTGCGAGATTATTGCCGCCAGGGCCCAAGGGATGCCCTGCTGGAAAGGGGCGATTTCAGTCCCTGTCTCCCCTACTTCAAGGAGTTGGCAAGTTCAGAGAAACAAACCTATGAGACAAAGGACTCAAGACCGCTTTCATGATGATGGAGAAAGGTCCAAGTGCAGTCCCTGAAGGCATCCTGGCTGACACCGTACCACCACAGGCCATCCGGCAGCTCTTCATCGACCTTCTAAGGGAAGGTTATATTATCCGTTCTTTGGCAGTGGGGGGAAGTATGTCTCCCTGCATCAAGAAGGGGGATCTTCTAGTGGTCAAACCCATGACGCTTGAGGAAGCGGGGATCGGAGAGATCGTGGCTTACCGAAAAGACGAGAGTCACAGTGTACTGACCACCCATCGCGTGGTGCAGCAACGCAAAGACGGTGAACGACGCTATCTCATTACCAAAGGGGACCGGAACGTCTATCGTGATTTCCCCCTTGTTTCTCCGGTGGATGTCCTCGGCAAGGTGGTTGGCATCGAAAGAAAGGGTCAACTGATTTCACTGGAAACCCCTTTTCACCGTCTGCGCGGGTACCTGATCGCTCGGTTGTCCCTGGGATTGTGGACCCTTCACGTCCTTAAGGGGAGAATCTTCGCTTCAGACAAGTTTGGACAAAACGGCAGAGATGACTAATCAAAAGACAGCTCTGAACAAGAAGGACCTGAAAAATTCGCTTCTGTTAAGAGGCATCGACATCGAACCCGTGCTCGACCTCTTGGAAGACTGTCCGGTGCGTGAGCTCAAAAAGGGGACTGTTTTGATTCACGCCGGGAAACCCAATCACTTTCTCTACTTGGTCCTCTCCGGTCGTCTCCGCATTCACATCGAGAATCTTGACCTGGAGCCCATTGCTATTCTGGAACCTGGAGACATCGCCGGGGAACTTTCGATCATTGACGGCCAAGTGACTTCGGCTTCTGCTGTGGCCCACGAGGACTGCCGCCTGCTGGAACTGGACGAAAAAACCATGTGGACTCTGGTTGAGGAGTCACATGCCGTTGCTCGAAATCTCCTCTTTATCCTCTCGCGGCGATTGCGTCAGGGAAACGCCATGATCGGAGCTTCACTCCTGGAGAAGGTTTCTGAGCTGGAGTTGGAGGAATTTCAGCCTCAGGGGATTCCGGAAAGCAAGGGTTTGCTTGAAGAGCAAAGCGACAGCGAAACGGTCAGCCTGTACAACGCGGCGACGACCTATGTCTTCGAATCGATTACGAGGGCTCAGAGAAAGAAGCCCCCTGACATGGAACAAGGAAAAGAGCTAGTCACGAGGATGATCGATTCCATCGGTGACAGTCCAGCTCTCCTTCTGTTGGCCACCGACCGGACACAGGAATTCGCGGTGAGTCCCCACTCTGTGAATGTGACCATTTTGGCCCTCCGTCTGGCCCAGACCCTGGACTACGATCTACCAAATCAAATCAAAGTGGGACTTGCTGCACTTTTACACGAGATTGGGGTGGCGTTGCTCCCCGAGCGACTACTCTACCAACCCGGGCAGGTGAGTCCGCAAGTACGGCAGCGGCCGGTTTACAGCGCCGAGCTCTTGAATAAGTTTTGCCCGCAAGACGATTGGCTGATCGAAACGGTGGGGCAAGTCTACGAACGAACCAATGGAAGCGGATTTCCTCTGGGATTGGAGGGAGAAAAAATCCGCGAGGAAGCACAAATATTGGGCATCGCGGATGTTTTCGAAGCCTGTATTCACGATCGACCCTACCGCAAGGCCTTGACCGGCTATCAACTCCTCGAGGAGTTAACGCGTGGGGACACGAAGGTTTTTTCCGATCACATCATCAAGGCTCTGGTGAGAAGTTTTTCTCTTTATCCTTACAATGAGTACGTCCTCTTGAATACCGATGAACTGGGGCAAGTCGTGGATATCAATCCGGAAAAGCTGTCGCGTCCCACGGTCAGGATTCTTTACGACAAAAAGGGAAGAGCTTTAGACGAACCCAGAGAAACCGACCTGGCACAGCATCCCTCGCTGTTTATTTCCAAAGCCGTGACTTACCACGAATTGCCTTAGGAGCCGTCGCGTTCAGGCAGGCGGTCTTCCGTTCGAACTGCCCACTCTCAGCCGCCGAACGTTACAGGAAGTTACAGATCCCGGGATTTCACCATCACTCGAAGGTGGTGGTGTAACCTACGCTACTCCTTCGTTACAGAATCCCGTAAAGGGCTCCTATAGTCGTCACAGAAGCCTGTAATGGTCTATAATAGTCGTTACAGGACCTGGAATGCGTTCTAATAGTCGTTACAGGGCCCGGGATTCGAGACCATGATGTGTGATAGGGCCGAACATCGAAAACGAGGCCAGTAAGATAGGGCGCAAGTAACCATGGCAGAATTTGAATATGATCTTAGAGACATCTTCCGCGTCCTCAAGCGCCGGAAGTGGGTCCTGATCCTGGCACCTATTTTCGTGGCGACTCTCACTTATTGGATCAGTGCAACGCCGCCTGCCGTCTACGAAGCTGAGTCGGTGGTGAAGATCTCCCGCGTGGCAGCCAACATGCAGGGCCTCCTGCTGGAGGCGCTGAGTTGGTATGAAGGAGACAATATCGCCACCCAATCAGAAATCATCACCAGTCAAAAGATCAAGGTACGTGTGGCGCTGCGGCTGGCCGAGGAGTATCCCGAATTTCGGGAGATCACGTCTCTGCTCCCTGGCGGGGAAGAAACGGACTACGATGCCCTGGAGAAAAGGATTGGGGACAACCCGGAACTGGCTGGGTTGATTTCCGGCATCAGTGTCGAAGCTGAAAGAAAGGGAACCAGCGATATCGTGGGAATCCGCACCACGGGTTCCTCTGAGAAACTAGCTATAGATACGGCCAACTACACGGCCGAGGAATTTGTCAATTACAACACCTCAGAAAGAAATAAGGAGATACGCCAGGCGGTTCGATTCATCGAAGCCAGAATCGTTGAGACCGAGCAGGAGCTCAGCAAAGCGGAGGGGGAACTCGAGGAGTTTAAGAGAGAGCACACGGAGACCCTGAGCTTGCAAATGGAAGAGGTTGGAGCCCTTAGAGAGCAGATTGAGAGCCTGGGAAGAAAAATCACCAATTTGGAAGAGTCCGTTGAACAACTCGATACGATGACCGATGTAGATCAATACTTTGCCTTTTCTCCGGCCTTCACAGACGTCGAAGATCCTCAGATTGCTCCATTGGAACAGCAGGTCCTGCAGCTGCTCGTCCAGATCAACCAGTCGAAAAGAGAACGGAGCGAACTGGTGAGCTACCTGACTGAAGAGTCCAGAGAGGTTCGCCTAAACGCTTTACAGACAAAAGAGCTTGAAAAAGGCGCCCAGGAGATTATTGCCAGTTTGCTTCGACGATATGCAGCTCTGGGCGATGAGCTGATCCAACAGCGCCGGGCTTTAGTTGAACGCCAAGATCAATTGCAGGCGGTTCCCGAGGTCATTCGCCAACTTGAATCTTTGCAGGGACAGGTCGCTCTCAAGAGAGAAGCCATCACCCTCCTTCAAAGGCGGTTGCAAGACGCGGAGATCCAGAAAGCGGGTGAAATCCAGGAGATCAGTATTGTCGAGCGAGCCACCTCCGCGGGCGCCTGGCCTCAGCCCTCGAGGCTCTTTAAGGCATTGCTCGGCATGTTGATTGGCACAATAATGGGTGGGGTATTTGCCATGATTCTCGAGTCTATGGACACCTCGATAGGAACCATCGAGGATGTTGAGCGATACGTGGAACTTCCGGTTTTAGGCGTGATCCCTCATCTGGATACAGCAGCGGTAAGCGAAAACGTGCTGAGGGACGACATGGGAAGCGATGTCAACTCCGGGGACCTGGAGAACATATCCACCCTTTGCACTCACTTTGACCTTACATCACCCGTCTCCGAGGCCTTTCGTAGCATGCGCGCTCAGCTCGAGGTCCTCTTAAAAAGAAACAATTGGAAAACCCTGATGGTCACTTCCTCTGTTTTGCGGGAAGGAAAGACAAACACCGCATGTAACCTGGCCATCGTTTTTGCACAGGCCGGTCACAGAACAATGTTGATCGATGCCGACGTTCGCCGTCCCAGAGTCCATAAACTTTTTGGCTTGTCCAATACACCGGGTTTAACGGAAGTTCTGCTGGGAGTCACCGACTGGGAAAATGCTACTCGATCCATGGATGATCTTATCTTGGGTAAAATGGGACTCAATAATACCCAAATCACTCCGGGCCTTGAGTATCTTCTCCTGCTCACCTCAGGCAGAAAAGTAGATCGACCCGCGGAGCTCCTCAACCTGGAAAGATTCGGGGCTCTCCTGTCAGAAATGCGTGACCACTATGACATCATCATTGTGGATGTTCCTCCCGCACTTCCCGTGGCAGAAGCCTCGCAATTATCCCCTGGCATTGACGCAACCCTTCTTGCTTATCAAATCGGCCGAATTGGACGTGAGGTGCTCAACCGATGCAAGAGCCGCTTGGAAGCCATGGGAGGCAATGTTGTTGGCCTGGTGATGAATGATATCGAAGCGGCCATCTACGACACTCGAGATTCCGGGTACTATGGCGGCTACAAGTATCGATACGGGGACCCCGCTCCTGCTTCGGGGTTCCTGGCTCGCTTGAAAGAGGGTCTGGACTCGGTGAGCCAGTTCAGGTTTCGCAGGACACCCGTGACGCCACAACCTCTGGTTGCTAAAATCGTGACACCACCACCTCCACCGGCCCCCGACATCCCGAGCCAAAACATGGCCAGCTGTGTGGTATGCGGCAAGAATTTCGACGCGGCTCGATCCGATGCCCGATTTTGCTCAAGTGCCTGCCGGCAAAAAGCTTATCGAGCACGAAAGACTCGTCAATCGGCCTAGGTCTGTCCCTCCAAAATACAGTGACCTTTGAGGCCAGCGTGACGGCGTCGAATTCGCGAGGTGACGACAGCCTATGAATCATTCGGCCTAACTCGCATACCCCCTTTTCCAACAAGAGTCTAGATGTCGGTCTTTTGCGTTATGGTGACAGAGTGGATAGTGGTGTACCTGTGTCCCTGAACGGGAGATGTAGGGCAATACCCATGAAGTCCATAACCGATGCCCTGTCCAGTCCTTCTCATGAGCTGAAGGTAGAGTCAATCAGATGACGAGTGGGAGAAACTGAATTGCCTGCAAGAGACATCTTCCGCGTCCTCTGGCGCCGGAAGTGGGTCATTATCGCCGTGCCTATTTTAGTCGGCGCTTTGACCTACTGGTTCACTGCAACTTCTCCTGTATACGAAGCCGAGTCGGCGGTGCAGATCTCTCGTGTGGCAGGTAGCGT
>JAPUKI010000357.1 GCA_027295745.1 Acidobacteriota bacterium | reverse complement strand
GATGCCCCCGGGAAGGAAATCATTGCTGTTCAGGGTGCTGCGGATGCGATGGTACCCCAATCCGAGGTCCCAATCCCTTTTTGCTACGGCTCTCTCCATGCTGATTTGAAGCTCGGCCTGCTGGATGACACTCCGCAGTTTCCTCAGGTCGGAACGATTTCTTGAGGCGAAGCGCAGGATGTCCTCAACGGATGGGAGCGTAATCTCCTGTGTCTCTTCCTCAACTGCCACGTATGCAGTCTTGACCGGGGCTCCCATGAGCGCGTTCAGTTGATACTGAACCTGGTAGCGCTGGGTCACGAACTCCCCTCGTTGAGCAGCCAACTCGGTCAGCTCAGCACGCAAGTACTCAGGGTTCAGAGAAGGTATTTCACCCTCTCGCACCCTGACTTGATCAAACTGGAGAACCCTATCGATCCTCTCAGCGTGGGTGTCGAGCAGTGAGACCTGCCTTTGAAGCTGCAACAGCTCCACAAAGGCAAGACGAATGTTAGAGGTCAAGACCCTCAGATAGTCATCTGCTTCCAGACTAGCCTGTTCCAAGTCGGCTTGAGCAATCTGTTGGCGCAAATCCCTTTTGCCGCCCCGCTCCCATGTCTGTGAAAGCACGAGTGAAAGCAAGTAATCGTTGCTGTCTTCCCACAGCGCTCCGGTTTCAAACTCGGACTCGAATTGCGGATTAGGTCGCCTTCCCGCCTGTTGCAGCTTGCCCTTCAGAACCTCTATCTGCTCAAGTCGAGCCTGGTAAAGCTGATTGTTGTGAGCTTGAGCCAGGGCCTCTTGAAGCGTCAGTTCCTGCTGGGCCCGCAAGGAGAAGGTGGCAGGGACCAGGATCAGCAAAGCGCAGGCGAATCGCCTGTAAAAAGCGAAATCTGTAGAATAGTTCATCGTTTTCCTCTTTTCTCAAGCCAGTTGAATCACACCCTGATGAGCCAAGCTCTCCATTTCCCCATCGGAAAACCCTACTTCACTCAATATGTCTCGTCCGTGTTCACCGAGATGGGGGGGCGGACCAGCAATTCCAGCAGGTGTCGGAGAGAATTCAATCGGCAAACGGGGCACCCGCGCGGAAGGTCCTTGTTCATCCGGCAGCTGGATCTCCTGGAGCTGTTTAATAGCAGCCAGTTGGTCATCGTTGAGTAATTGACCCACCGCCTGAACTGGGTCTGCAGGTACGCCATACTGACCGAACTTTTCCAACCACGTTTTGGTGGGCGATTCTTTCAGGACTAACGCCATTTCCTCACGCAGCTGCTGACGGTTGGCTAAGCGGTCGCGGTTAGTGACATAACGCGAATCATTGTTCCATCCGGTGCGACCGATGGCCATACACAGCCGGGCAAAGAGACGATCAGTGGGTATGCTGATCAAAAGTGTACCATCAGCGGTTGGAAAATCACCATAGGGCGCAAAATCTGGATGACAGGTCCCCTGCGGCTTTGGATCCTGACCCGTAAATTGCTGGCACAGTAAATGATAGGTCATCCACATCACGCCGGTCTGAAACAACGAGCACTCCACCTTCTGCCCCTCTCCCGAGCGTTCACGCTCGAACAATCCTGCCATGATTCCGAGAGCTGCCCAGATTCCGCTGCCCATGTCCAGGATCGGAACTCCAGCGCCCGCTGGAGTTCCATCTGGTGTGCCGGTTACGCTCATGATCCCGGTACGGGCCTGTAAGAGAGCGTCATAACCGGGCTTCTCGTGATCGGGGCCTCGGGGACCATAGGCTGACAGTGATACATAGATGATATTGGGTCGCACTGCGCGGACGGCTTTCTCGTCAATACCCAGTGAGGTGGCTTTCCAACCCAGAAAGCTTTCCACCAGGACATCACTTTGCTGGGCCAATCGGAGAATGACCTCACAGCCCTCAGGCCGGCGAACGTCCAGGGCCAGTGAACGCTTTCCTCTATTGGTGGCTACGAAGTAAGCTCCCCACTGACCTCGGCGAGGACCTATCTCACGCGTGATGTCGCCCTTACCCGGGCGTTCCACCTTGATGACATCCGCACCCAGATCGGCCAATATCATGGTGGCAGAGGCTCCCGAAATATTGGTCGCAAGGTCGAGTACGCGAATCCCTGTTAAAGGTCCTTTCAACGACTGTACTCCGATACCGTATGGATGAAACGAGGCACCTTGGATTCGCTGGAGTAACTAGGGGGTGTCTCAAAAGTCAGCTTGATCTTAATTGAGGCATGTAGGGGCGCACAGACATGCGCCCACAAATCTCTGTTTGTCAACGGTTTATAGGGCGCACGTCGGTGCGCCCCTACACAAGAAACCTGGGTCAACCGCCTTTTGCGACACCCTCATTAGGGTTCCGCTCCTGACTCCGCGCAAGAAGTGAAAAGTAGGCAGTCAGTGTCTCGTCTCATGAATATCATGACGTTTGTGGCGAGCGCGACGGCGTCGAGTTCACGAAGCGACGACGACGCAATGTCTGTGTGCATTGCGGAGGAGGAGCGACAAAGAAATCGATGCCGTCCCGCCGCCACCCTTCGGGCTGATGGGGGTTGCGGGCGATCTCTGTGTCCCTCGTCGTCGCCGATGTCCCTGACATCGCCTCCTCCTCGCTCCTTGATCTCCCCTCCCAAGCCCCATCAGCAAACATCATGATATTCATGGGACGAGACACTAATGAGCATGCTGATCACCGCTGCTGGATCGACCTGCAAACTCCTCCAGGCTATGCCGAACCGGATCAATCACAGCGGGATCCTCCAGGTTCAATTGCTTATAAATATGAAGCAAGGCTTCCAGCGTAAACTTCTCCACGTAGTTATACTCATCGATATCGTGTGAGTGGCGAATGTCTACGTCCCGAATGAACCTGAGGCTGCTTTCCAGGTGCTCACGAGCCAAGGTCCATTTCTTCTGGTTGAGAAAAACAATCCCAAGGTTGTAATAGGCGCGACCTTCTCCCACAGGATCGCCCGCTTTCTGTGACAGACTTAAGGTTTTCCCAAAGGCCTCCTCTGCCGCTTGGTGGTTCCGCTGGGTGATCTCAACGTAACCCACATTCAGCCAGGCGTTGGCCTCCCAGATCGAGTTACCGATCTGGGCCGCGGACTCAGCCGCCTCACTCGAGTAGCGAAGTGCTTCATCATTCTGGCCCAGGTGCAGGTGAGCCGTCCCCAAATTGAAAAGAGCGAGAGTGTACTTGACCTTCTCACCGATTTGGCGGGCAATTTGCAGAGCGGTCTTGCTGTCCTCTAGAGTCTTCTCGGGCATTCCCATTCCCAGGTGGGCGTAGGCACTCGAGAGATAGGTGGAAAACAGAAATGATTGATCTTCCAGTTGCCTTGCTGTCGCGCGCACATCCTGAATCACAGACATGGCCTTTTCAAACTCACCGTCATTGAGGAGTTCGGTTGCTGCGACTCGGTCTCTTCGGGCTTCGAAGCGTCTTTGCAGGAAATCGTCTCCCGTCACCTCCGTCACCATCTGGCTCAGTTGCAACCCGCTATCGAGAAGGGTATCCGAGTAGTTGACCCGGCGCTGTTCCGGGGCGTCGCGCCAGGAGTGGATGGAGTGATCGAAGTCGGCCATTAGCGTTTCTATCGCAGCCCTGGCTTCGCCGGGTTCCTGCCGGATGGCTTCTCTCAATTCTTCTAAATTTCCACTCTCGAGATAGCCCAGCCAGCGCGAGATATCTTCCCTCTGATCGGTTTGCAGCGTAAACACTAAGAAAAGCAAAGATAGAAACATGTGGATGCCTCAATTCGAAGGTACAATGTTAAACGATATCCGGCGCTGGAGGCTCTGCTCGGAAATCTGATCCAGGATCTCAAGGACCACTTCATATTCACCCGGCTTCAGACCAGCCAACTCGAAGGTGTGAACCAAATGAAGCCGGTCTCGGTTTTCAGCATTCGTATTGTCAATCGTTAACTGTTCGCTGTTGAGCTTCTCTGAACCCTGCAGGAGCTCAGCTGTGCTCAGTAAATAGCCTGATTGGGAGGCAGGGTCAATCTTGAAGTTTGAAAGTTGAAAAAAGAGGAGGAGAGTCTGGTCGGGCAGAAACACTCCCGAGACGTTAGGAAAGACCTTTGCCGGGCCAAACGGACTGGCCTGGTTCCTT
>JAPUKI010000356.1 GCA_027295745.1 Acidobacteriota bacterium | reverse complement strand
ATCGATTTCTTTGTCCCTCCTCCTCCGCGATGCACACAGACATCTCGTCGTCGTCGCTTCGCGAACTCGATGCCGTCGCGCTCGCCACAAACGCCATCATATCTATGAAGCGAGGCACTAAGGAGGCCGACCGAGTGCAACGCTGGCGGTGCAGCACACCGGGTGATTTCGGCGCTGCAGTAGAGAATTTATGCATAGTCCGGGCTAGAGGTGCCCAAGGGAGCACTGATCGGCCCTGAGACTATAAAAGTGAGAGAGTAGACTCATATCTTGTTTCTTTGAGAAACAAGATATGAGTCTACTCCAACTTGATTCGTCCAAACCTGAGTCGGCCCACTCTCAGGATGAATGCTGGCCTTTGCTTGGGATCGATTCGGTAGCTGGGATCTGGGATTTTTTCTCCGTCTATGGAAACCGCTGCCTGGCGGATAAGACGTCGAGCCTCAGACTTGGATGAGGCGAAATCGACCTGCGCAACTAAATCGGGAAGTGCTACCGGACGCCCCCCACACTGAACGTGAAAAGTGGGCATCTCCTGGGGCTCCTCTCCTTGCTGAAACACACGAGTGAACTGTTCCTGTACCTCTCGCGCAGCCTGTTCGGAGTGAAGATCGCTCACCAGGCTGAAAGCTAGATCACCTTTGGCTTTCATAGGATGAACTGAGCCCGATTCCACATTCAATTTCAGTTCCTGAATCTCATTTTGAGGTAGATCGGTGAGAAGTTCGTAGTAGTTCCACATCAATGGATCACTGATCGACATCACCTTGCCATAAATTTCCTGAGCAGTCTCTTTGATCCCAATGTCGTTACCAAGCGACTTGCTCATCTTTTCGACCCCGTCCAACCCTTGCAGAATAGGAGTCATCAACAACACTTGGGGTTGCTGTCCGAACTCTCGCTGTATATCACGCCCCACCAAGAGGTTGAATTTTTGATCGGTTCCACCCAACTCGATATCTACCTTCAGAAAAACGCTATCGTAGGCCTGAGCCAATGGGTAAAGAAGTTCATGGATCGAGATGGGTCGATGGGCAGCCATCCTTTTGGAAAAGTCATCCCGCTCGAGCATACGGGCGACGGTGTATTTGGCACACAGCCCGATCCATTCCTGGGAGGACAATGCAGCCAACCAGCGACTATTGAAGTCTATGACTGTCTTCTCCCGATCCAGGATCTTGAAGACTTGTTCTTTGTAGGTTTCAGCGTTTTCCAGCACTTCTTCTCGGGTCAAAGGTGGGCGGGTCTTGTTTCTACCCGTGGGATCTCCGATCTGGCCGGTGAAGTCTCCGATGAGAAAAATGACGCGGTGACCGAGATCCTGAAAGTGCTTCATTTTACGAAGTAACACGGTGTGGCCGAGGTGCAGATCGGGTGCCGTAGGATCAAATCCTACTTTAACGGTGAGTGGTTTGCCGGTCTTTTGGGAGGTCACGAGCTTTTGGCGAAGCTCTTTCTCCGTAATGGTCTCAGCAGTACCCTTGAAAAGATACGCCACCTGCTCATCAATAGTTGTGTTGGCAGTGCCCATGAGGCTCGCCTATTATAGAACTTGTCGCGGGGTCAGACCCTGCTACTTGCCATGAAGGAAGAAGAACTTAAGGTATTGAAAATCAAAGCTGAATGTTTCGACAGGATCGTCGAGAAATTCAAAAGTCTTCAGGCTGACGCTGGCTTTTACAGCAAGAACTGGGTGGAATTGGCTGAAGTGATTGAGGCCGCAATAGAAAAATCCCATCCAGTTCAATGATGCTCTACCTTTTTCCGCAAATAGGCAGGGACATCCAGGTCGGTCTCAGACTGTGAGCCACTTGCATGGATCAGAACCGGCTCCCGGGTCGTAAGCGTGCTGTCCTCGTTCTGCTTGGCCCTGGCCGGTTGGCGCCTGAAGGACGATGAATCTTCCATTTCCTCATCGTCAAATCCGGTGGCAATGACCGTAATCTTGAGTTTGTCTTTCATCTGATCATCAAAGACCGAGCCGAAGATGATATTAGCATCCTCGTGAGCCGCATCCTGAATGATACGGCTTGCCTCGCTCACCTCATGTAAGGTCATATCTCGGCTACCCGTGATGTTGATCAGAACACCGCGAGCACCCTGGATGGTTGTGTCTTCGAGAAGCGGGCTGTTGATGGCTTTTCGGGCCGCGGTCTCGGCCCTGCTGTCTCCCTCGGCCACACCCGTTCCCATCAAGGCCATGCCCATTCCGGTAACGATGGTTTTAACATCGGCGAAGTCCAGGTTAATCACACCTGGAATGGTTATCAGATCGCTGATCCCCTGAACGGCCTGGCGCAACACGTCATCAGCAAACTTAAAGGCGTCAACCAAGGAGGTACACTGAGGTACCGTGGTGAGCAGCCTTTCATTGGGAATAGTAATCACTGTGTCGGCAGCATCTCTCAATTCGACAACAGCCTGTTCTGCCTGGTACATGCGTTTTTTCCCTTCAAAATGGAAGGGCTTGGTGACGACGGCCACTGTCAAAGCGCCCAATTCAGCGGAGAGGCTGGCTACGATGGGGGCGCTGCCCCCACCGGTGCCACCACCCAATCCAGCGGTGACAAAAACCATATCGGCACCTTCCAGCAGCTCGATGATCTTTTCAGTATCCTCCAAGGCGGCTTGACGGCCCACTTCGGGATCGGCTCCTGCTCCCAGCCCCTTGGTCAATTTGGCTCCCAGCTGGAGTTTCACAGGTGCAAAGGACTGCCTCAGGGCCTGGAGATCGGTGTTGGCAGAGATAAATTCCACCCCCTCGATGCCAGCCTCAATCATCCGGTTGACGGCATTACAACCTCCTCCTCCAATCCCGATCACTTTGATCGACGCCCCCGTCGCTCCTTCGTCGAATGACAGCCGGATATCCCTTTTTTTCTCATCAAACTGCAAATGACTCATAACAACCTCCTCGGGAGCAAAAGCTTTATCCCATCTTCTCCAGAAGCCAGTTCCGAACTCTGACTCGAGTGTCCCTGCTGCGGGTTCCTAGCATAGCCACTGGCTTGGCCACAACCGGGCTGGCAACGTTCTGGGTGTATTTTAAGAGCCCTAGGGAAGTCGAGTAGGCGGGGTGAAAAGCAGAATGATCGTGAGAGAGGACATTGACGGGATAACCCACTCGAACGGACATCCCCAGCATCTGTTCAGTCCGGTCGGCCATACCGTCCAGCAGCGAGCCCCCTCCAGTCAGCACCACTCCCGTGACCAGTTCCTTCTGCACTCCTACCTGGCGGATCGTGGTCTCCACGGCTTTGATAATCTCATCGCAGCGAGCCTGGATTATCTGACATAAGCGTCGCCGCGACAGCGTGCGCCGACTACCTGAACCGACCTCGCTCACTTCAATCAGCTCCTCAGCTGGAACACTCTCGGGAAAAACGCTGCCCGCTGATCGCTTGAGCTGCTCCGCTTCCTCGAGCGGAGCCTTCAGGCCGATAGCAATGTCCTTAGTGATCAAATCTCCCCCCAGGGGCAGCACCACGGAGTGCCAGATACTCCCCTGGTTGTAAACCGCAATATCAGTTGTCCCACCTCCAATGTCCACCAGGACAGTTCCCAGTTCCTTCTCATCGGAGCTCAGGACGGCTTCAGCGGAGGCCAGTTGCTGCATCACTACAGCGTTGACCAGGACTCCGGCCTTGTTGATGGCATTGACGATGTTGTGCACCACAGCCGAGGCATTCAGGACCAGGTGCATAGACACAGAGAGATGCCGGCCATTCATGCCCAGCGGATCGACGACCCCGTCATGCCCATCCACGTTGAAGTCTCGGGTCAGGACGTGGATGACCTGGTAGTCCTCCCCCACATCGAGAGAGGTAGCAGCAGTCACTGCCCGATTGACATCGTCTCTGGTGATCTCACCGTTTTTACCGTGAACCTCCGTCTCACCCGTGCAGTTGATCCCACGGATATAGGCTCCCCCGACACTCACATAGGCAGACTCGATCACCATCTGCGACTGTTTCTCAGCCTCCTCCAGCGAAGCCCTGATGCTTTCGACGGTCTCGGAGAGATTGACAACAATACCCTTCTTCAGCCCCCTGGATGGAGCCCACCCGGTGCCCAGGATTTCGATCTTGTGATTTTCAGTTCGGGCACAGGTAGAACAGATCTTCGTGGTACCGACGTCAATACCAGCCACCAGCTTCTTCTTTTTCGCCATACTCAAGTGCCTCGCACTCAAGATTGATTACTCGTTGGGGCCGTCACCGTTTCCCCTTTTCCCCCTGAAGTGTGGAAGATGATTCTGTTGTCATAGGTCACATCGACGGACTCGATGATCCCGTACTCCTCCTTCAAGCGGTCGTACAGATCTTTCTGAGAGATAAAGGTCTCGTAGCGAGTCAAAAAATGGTTGTCCCCAAGGAAGATGAGGATGGGATCATCATCGGGAATGACCGCCACATGATCTGGGGCTGCTACGTCGATCTCCGAAATCGAGTGGTTATAAGATTTCAATTCCTCCAACACCCGCAAATAAACCTGCATCCTGAGGGCGTTTTCCTCTCTGGCATTCTCGCGGGCAACATTCTTCAATCCCCTCACAATCGGCTTGTCGATCGACTGGTGGCTGGGACCGGAACGGTCCAATACCACTCCTTCCCGGTCGACCACGTAAAGTTCATTGTCGATGGCCGCCAGGGCAACTGACTGCCGTTCACGAACGTGGATATAGAGCTGGTTGGGAAGCTTGCGACGGATCGTGGCCTCCTTGACCCAAGACTCTGATTCCACCAGATCGCGAATTCGGTCCAGGTTGAGGGACATCAGGTTTTCGGGAATGCTCTGATAAATGAGCGAGTCCAGGGCCTGCCGGTCCAGGTGAAGCAAACCCTCGTAATGGATCTCCTTGAGCTGAAAAAGCTTCGTCACCTCAGGAGGGTGACGGGAGTAATCCAGGGAATAGGCCCCCACCAGAACAATGAGGCCCACAAGCACTATGCGACCGCACAGGAGTGCAATCGTCTTGAGTTTCATTCGAATGTCAGTTCTTCCCTGATTCAAGGTAAGCTTCTCCGATCTTCCAAACATTTCCTGCCCCCAGTGTTAGCAACAAATCACCCGCCTTTGTTTCTCTTCTCAGAACTGCGAGCAATTCTTGTGTGTCCGGCAAGTACTTGACCTGACGATGACGGCCGATCCCGCGCGCAAGCTGCTCAGAGGTCACACCAGGAATGGGGTTCTCGCCAGCCGGGTAGATATCCATCAAATAGAGAACATCAGCATCGACAAAGCACTGGCTCATCTCTTCCATCAGGTGCTGTGTACGGGTATAGCGATGGGGTTGAAAGACCACTACAGTGCGACGCCCGCCCATTTTACAGGCCTCCAGGGTGGCCCGGATCTCGGCCGGATGATGTCCATAGTCATCGATAACCCACACGCTGTGTTTCTCTCCCTTCCATTGGAGCCGTCTCTCTACCCCCCGGAAGGCCGCCAGTGAGCGCTGGATGACTTCGAAAGGCGCCTCAATCAGCTGCCGACCGACAGCCACTGCGGCCAGGGAATTCAAGACATTGTGCCGTCCTGGGACATGGAGTTCGATTCGTCCTAAGCAGTTACCCTGCTCATAGCAGTCATAACTGGACTGCAGCCACCCTAACTCCAACTGTCGGGCACAGATACCAGTCTCCGGCTCTAATCCGTAGGTTACCACCCGGCGGTGAAGTTTTTTCAGAACCTGTCCCAGATTGACGTCCTCTCCACAAGCCACCACCAGACCATCACGAGCCGTCTGATTCATGTGTTCTAAAAAGGTTTGTTGAAGGTCTTCAAGGTCGCGGTACTCATCCATGTGGTCCAGGCCAATATTGGTCACAACACTACAGACCGGAGAGAGTCTGAGAAAACTGCGATCACTTTCATCTGCTTCCGCCACAAACCACTCCCCCTCTCCCAGTCGGACATTGCCCCCAATAGCCTCAAAGCGGGCTCCAATGACAATGGTGGGCTCCAATCCCACCTCCAGCAACATCAAGGCGATCATGGAGGTTGTGGTGGTTTTACCGTGCGTGCCCGCTATGGTGATCCCTTTCTTCTCGCTCATCAGCTCCGCAAGCATCTCACCCCGCGAGATCACGGGCAGCTGGCGGTTTCGGGCCACCACCAGCTCCGGGCTTTCCGCTGGCACGGCACTGGAAAAGACTACCGCTTCTGCTTCTTTCAGATGACGGGCATCATGCCCGATAGAGATCCGGGCGCCCATTTGGCGCAGCCTTTCCACTAACGCACTGTCCTCAAGGTCCGACCCTGAGACCTCGCAACCGTCACGAAGCAGAAGTTCAGCCAGACCACTCATGCCGATCCCGCCGATTCCCACGAAGTGAAATTTCCGTAGTTCTGCAACGCTCATGATCTAAGTGTCTCGTCCGGGTTAGGGCATCACTCTTTTGGAACCAGCTCTTCCATGAACTCAATGATCCTGCGTCCACTGTCGTGATGAGCAAACCGTCGGCTGGCTTGCGCCATCTGATGGAGACGAGGGCGGTCCTGTGCCAGTTCCACCAGAAGGCTGGCCAGCTCCTGACCGGTGGTCTCCGTCTGCTCCAGGGACAGAGCTGCCTCTTTCTCCACAAGGGCTTGGGCATTCCTGCGCTGATGATCGTCGGCAGCATGGGGCAGAGGAATCAGGACAGAGGGTCTTCCAGCCGCTGCAATCTCAGCCACTGTCGAAGCGCCGGCGCGCGACAGAATCAGGTCGGCGCGACCGAAGTAGGCCGGCATGTCTTGAATAAAATCGATCACCTCTGCCTCGAAACCCGCTTGTTTATATCTCTCCTTCACCGAAAGATAGTCACTCAGGCCGGTCTGATGAACTACCGTGATCTCACCGGAAGGCAGAAATGGGAGTGCTTCACACACCAATTGGTTGATGGGGCTGCTTCCCTGGCTACCGCCGAAAATGAGCAAGCGAAGCGGCCCACTGGTTGCAATCTTTGAACTCACCTGGTGAAATTCCTGCCGGACTGGTATTCCGGTCAGCCGGGCCTTCTTCCCAAACGGCTGGACCGTCTCCTCAAAGGCCACCGCCGCCCCATCCACCCAGCGTGCCAGAACACGGTTGGTAAAACCAGGTTGCACATTGGGTTCGATGAGCAAGGAGGGCAACCCCAGGGTCTTTCCGGCCAGCATGACCGGGCCCGAAACATACCCCCCCAGGCCGACGATGATGGATGGACAGAAATCTTTAATCATTTTCCAAGATGAGAGCAGGCTTCCTGGAATCTGCAGGACGGTAGCAGCCGCCCTGAAGAGCCCTACACCCTTGAAACCCCCGATATTTATGGTCTGAAATCGAAAACCCAGGGCCGGTACAATACCTTTTCCAATTCCTCCTCTGGCACCCACAAAGAGAATTTCAACATCAGGATTTTGCTTCTTGAGATCCCTGGCCAGAGCCACCGCCATAAAGATATGCCCCCCCGTCCCCCCACCGGCGAAAAGAACTCGCTCAATCATTGATCACTCAACTTTATGTCTCGGAGCACTGCACCTCGGCCCTGACGGGAGATATTCAACAGAATCCCGACTGCAGCCATGGTCATGATCATGGAGGAACCGCCCATGGAGATAAACGGTAGAGGAAGTCCTTTGGTGGGCAGAAGACTGATGACCATGCTCATATTCACGAAGGCCTGAAAAACGATCATGCAGGCAATTCCCAAGCCCAGATACGTTCCAAAGGCACTCTCCGCGCGCACGGCAATGCGGGTCCCTCTCCAAAAGAGCAACCCAAAGAGAACCAGTACGGTTACGCATCCCAAGAATCCGAATTCCTCTCCTACCACGGCATAAATAAAATCGGTATGGGGTTCGGGCAGAAAGAATAGCTTCTGTTTACCCTGGGCATAACCAAGGCCGTTCCACCCTCCCGAGCCTACCGCAATTAAGCTCTGACGAATCTGATAACCGATTCCATAGGGATCCCTTTCTGGATACAGGAAAGCCAGAATGCGGTTGAGACGATAAGGCACCAGGACGACCAAAAAATACAGGGCGGGAATGACCGCTAGTAGCAGGCCCAGCAAATAACGATAACGCACCCCTCCCAAAAAGAGCAGGAAACCTGCAGTGAGAGCGATGCTTGCGGCAGTGCCTAAATCCGGCTCGATCAATACTAAGAAGACCACCGTTCCGACAACAGCCAGGTAAGGGAGCACACCCTGTTTGAAGGAGTGCAACTCCTCCTTTCGAGTGGCCAGGTAAAAGGAACTAAACAGGATGACGGCAAGTTTGGCCAATTCCGAGGGTTGGAAATTGGCTGGCCCGAATCTGATCCAACGCTGAACTCCACTGGATCCTGGCACTACAAGAAGGAAAACCAAAAGCAGCAGGCTCAAGGTCAGCAAAGAATAGATCACGCTGCGCCGCTCGTAGAAGTGGTAATCGATTTTCATGCTCACCATGAGGGTCACGAGTCCCAGGATGACAAAAAGAAGTTGGCGTGTGAAAATCCAGGTCTGCGATCCGTAGAGTTCAGCCGAGACCACGGTTGAGGCACTGAAAACCATGATCAAACCGAAGCCCAGAAGGGCCAGTACAATCACTATCAATCCTTCATCGTAAGGAATTCTCCGGTTCATCATCAGAAGTCAGATTTCTTTTGTCTCCGCCAGTTGGTTCACCATCTCTTTGAAGACTCTACCCCGATGCTCGAAATCGTCGAACATGTCGAAGCTGGTACAGCCAGGGGAAAGCAAGACCGTATCTCCTGGAAGAGCGTTCTCATAGGCCAGTTCCACAGCCTGTTTCATGTCTTTGGCTCGCCGGGTCGCTACGATACTGCCCAGACTTTGGGAAATCTTATCGCTGGCAGCCCCCAACAAGACAAGCAGCTTCACCTTCTCAGCTATCCAGGGACGCAGGACCCCGAAATCAGCCCCTTTGTCCTTGCCTCCCATGATTACGAGGAGAGGTTCAGTAAAGGCCTGGAGAGCCTGACTGGCCGAGTCCATGTTGGTCGCTTTCGAGTCGTTGTAGAAAGCGACGCCCTGGAGTTCCCGGACCAGTTCAAGGCGGTGCTCGAGGCCGGCAAAGGTACGGAAAGTCTCGACCATGACTTCTCGATCAACTCCGGAGAGAAATCCGGCAGCTGTCGCCGCCAGCAAATTCTCTAAATTGTGCTTTCCCTTGAGTCGGATCTCGCTGATCGGCATGAGGCGCTGCTGCTGGCCTCCCCAGTTCACCTGGATGGAACCGTTGTGAACAAACACACCTTCCTTCAGATCTTGCTTCCGGCTATAGAGCACCACAGGTGCGGTACGGTGGCTTGCCATTTTCAAGGTGAAAGGATTGTCTGCATTAAGCACCGCAAAGTCCTCACTTGTCTGGTTGAGAAAGATCTGTTCCTTGGCGTGGAGGTAGTCAGCAAACTTCTCATAGCGATCCTGGTGATCGGGACTCACATTGAGGAGCAGCGCAATGTCGCACTTGAATTTCTCGATGCTTTCCAACTGAAAGGAAGAGAGTTCCACCACGAACGTTCTCTGCCGGGAGGTCGACCGGGGGGCCGTGTCGACCCACTGGATGAGTGGCAGGCCAATATTGCCGGCCACCACACAGTCGTGGCCGGAGCTCTTCAACAACTCACCGATGAGGGTGGTGGTCGTTGTTTTCCCGTTGGAGCCGCTAACGCCGATGAATTTGCCGTCCAGAAAGCGATAGGCCAACTCGATCTCGCTATAGATGGGGATCTTCCGTTCCGACGCTGTAAGCAGCTCCGGCAAGTTGGAGGGCACACCCGGGCTGAGGACGATAAAATCTGCACCCAGAAAGTCCTCTCTGATATGACCGCCCAGAGAGAGAGTGGTAGGCTTGCTCAATTGCGCAATCCAATCTTTTAAATCTTCTTCGCTCTTGGTGTCCGTGATTGTGACCCGGGCGCCCCGCTTGAGAAGAAAATTGGCGGCAGAGAGCCCGCTCCGGGCAAATCCCACAACCAGAATCTTTTTATCCTCCACATTCATTCAGGCTTCACCGGAGCTTCAGGGTCGTCAGACTAAACAGGGCAAAGATCATCCCCAAAATCCAGAAGCGAACCACCACCTTAGTTTCCGCCCAACCCCGAAGCTCGAAGTGATGGTGAAGAGGAGCCATCAGCAGGATCCGTTTTCCCCAGACCTTGTAGGAAACAACCTGAGCAATCACCGAGATCGCTTCCAGGACGAAGATCCCTCCAATGAGGAACAGCAGAAGTTCCTGTTTAATCAGCACTGCAACGGTCCCAATGGCACCTCCCAAAGACATGGAGCCAACATCACCCATGAAGAGTTGAGCGGGATAGCTGTTGTACCACAGGAACCCCAGTGTGGCTCCAACCATGGCTCCACAAAAGATGGTCAGCTCGCTGGCATAAGTGTTTTTGATGAGATCCAGATAGGTGGCGAAAGTCGCGTGCCCAGTGACATAAGTCAGCACGGTCAGTGCCGAGGCAGCGATGATGACCAGTCCACAGGCCAGGCCATCCAGACCGTCCGTGAGATTGACGGCGTTGCTGCTGCCGATGAGGACCAGGAGAGTAAAAAGGATGAGTGGGAGAAACGTTGAGACACCCAAAATCATCAGATCCATCTCCGGCGTAAAACTCTTGAAAAAGGGCACGCTCAGCCAACTGCTGTAAAGATCGTGGCGATTGAGAGCGATGAGAGTACCCGCAATCCCCAGTGCGATCAGACTCTGCAGGACCAGCTTGTGTCGCACTCGCAGCCCCAAGGATCTTTTGTTGATCACCTTCAAATAGTCGTCAATGAAACCTACAGTGGCCAAGAGAACCAGCGAGGTCA
>JAPUKI010000355.1 GCA_027295745.1 Acidobacteriota bacterium | reverse complement strand
GAGCAGGAGTTCCCATTGCGACTCGCGGGAATCTCTAGGCTCTTTCTCTCCAAACCGCATCAGTTGGAGGCAAAGGATGGTCAGCAAAAAACTCAGGCCATTGGCTAAGAAACAGAACCCCTCTCCGTAGCCTGCGATGATAAAACCTGCCAAAGCTGGCCCCGCAATTCGAGCCAAATTGCTGAAAATGGCACTGAGGGCAACCGCGTTGGTCAGATCTTCAACCGGGATCAACTCAACCAGAAAAGACTGTCGGGCTGGATTCGCAATCGCTCTAACAGTTCCCATGATCAGCGCAAAAAACAGTAGTAGATTGGGTGTGATCCATCCTTGAAGCGTGAACAAAGCCAGAGTACAGGCCTGCGCCATAGCCAGTGCCTGGGCCACTTGCACCATTCGATGCCGATTCACTTGATCGGCAATAACCCCTGCTACGGGGGATACGAACAGTGCTGGAGCGCTTCCTGCAAACGCCAAGAGCCCCAACATAAGTGGAGAGTGGGTCAGACGATAGACGAGCCACCCTTCTGCTACTCGTTGCATCCAGGTACCCGACATGGAAAGGAGTTGACCGGTGAAGTAAAGTCTGAAATTTCGATGCCGAAGAGCTTGAAAACGCATAGACCCATGACCAGAAACCCGCTACCGGGCGCAGGCCATTCTGTTCAGTGTCAGGTGCTAAGAGAAGACTTTACCGGTGATGTCTCTCACACTCCTCACCCAACGCTCTGTTGGACTCACTGACGGCAAGCCCATGTCCTCTCTGTTAAGACAGTACAAAACGCTGAAGAAGTTACCAGTTTGAAGTGATCTTGCCAACCTAATTGGGTCAAACTGGGACTGCAGCAGCGGCTTCGGAACCCTTCTTGACAAATCAACTTTTTCTCTGATAGCGTCACATGCGCTGTCCAAAGAGCTATCAGAGAGGTCCTTACTCAAGACTTACAGCAGCGCACACACACGAATACCCTACAGGTTCAGCCTCTTAGGATAGACGAAGTGGGCACATGAGATTCGAAGCACGATTGCAAATTGACGGGCCGCAAAAGAGGGTCAAGGAGTTTTTCCAACCAGGTAAGGAACGAGCCACCAGGATCGAAACTCTTTCCCCGATCCTGCCTGAAGTTTCCGGCTAACATTTGCTGACGTGCGGGCCTCGGGCCTGGAAGTCAGTGGAAAAGACAGTGTTTGAATCTTAGAGTTGTACTGTCAGCGCCCGACGATAGACAAACCATTGCTTGGATTAGGGGGTGAGATGCTTTTGGAAGAGGTCGAAAAAAAGTCGGCAGAAGTGGCTAGTTTGCTGCTTTGGCAGCACAATGCCATCGAGATTAATCTGGAGCGCCCCTTTCGTATGACTTCAGGAGCTTTGGCTCCACTGTACGTCGATTGCCGAAAGATTATCTCTTTTCCCGCCAGCCGGGAGCTGTTTACCAGCTTTGCCCATCACCTTTGCGAAGAAAGGGCACTTCAGTTCGATTGTATTGCTGGTGGTGAAACTGCTGGTATTCCCTTCGGAGCTTGGCTGGCCCAGAGGTTGAACAAACCCTTCGTCTACGTGAGAAAGAAGCCCAAAGAGCATGGTTCACAATCAAGAGTGGAAGGGTCACCTCGAGGCCAGGTCCTTCTGGTCGAGGATCTCATCACAGACGGAGGAAGCAAACTTGGGTTTATTCAGGGACTCCGGCAAGCCGGTTGCAGTGTGTCGAATTGTTTGACGATGGTGGACCGGGATCAGGGTGGGGCTGAGTGTTTGGCTGAGATTGGGGTGACTCTCCTCGCCATTGTCGGGATCACCACGTGTCTGGAAGTGGGGCACAGTGTAGGGTTGCTTTCCCAAGAGGATTTAGGGGAGGTGAAGAGCTACCTAGTGAATCCTGAGAAGTGGGGTCAGAAGCACACCTTCTCAAAGTGAGTCGAAAACGAAGCCAACGAGATGATTGGACGTGCATTATTGAGAAACACGTTAATGGTTTTACAGTTCTCTCTCGAACCGCCGCTCTCCAGTCGAGCAGAAGAGGAACACCGTCGGTCTGAGAGCCTCTACAGAATAAAGTTATCTCGCCCATGAAAATTGACGCCTACAACCACATCCTACCCGGGAAGTACAAACAAGCCTGCCTAAAGGCAGCCCCTCCTGAATTGGAAGCCTTCTTCGAAAGCATACCGGCCTTGTGGGACCTCCCCGCGAGATTCAAGATCATGGATATGTTTGAGGAGTATGTGCAGGTGCTGGCCCTGGCTCATCCTCCTCTGGAGACTTTAGCGGCACCTGAAGGTGCAGCCGTGCTGGCCCGCCTAGCTAATGATGAGATGGCTGAGTTGGTGGCAAAGTACCCGACTCGTTTCTTGGCAGCCATCGCTGCCCTTCCCATGAACAATGTGGATGAAGCTCTGAAGGAGACGGAGCGGGCCATCGAGGATTTGGGACTGAAGGGTGTACAGATCTTTACACCCACGGGTGGCCGTGCTCTGGATGCTCCTGAGTTTCTACCTATTTTTGAGAAAATGGCAGAGTATGACCTTCCTATCCTGCTTCACCCGGCTAGAGACGCGTCCTTGACTGATTACCCAGCCGAAGAGAAATCTCGCTATCAGATGTGGCGGACACTTGGATGGCCTTACGACACGGCAGTTGCCATGACTCGGCTGGTGTGTACCGGTCTCTTTGAAAAGTATCCAAATCTCAAGATCTTGACCCACCATCTCGGGGGTATTGTTCCTTATCTGGAACAAAGAATTCGCGAAGGGTTTGATAAGATGGAAAAAACGCCCGACGGAAAGGCCTTATTCCAAAAACTGAGCAGGCACCCGCATGACTTTCTTTCCATGTTCCATGCTGATACGGTCACCACTGGCTCGGCCGAAGCCCTAGAGTGTGGCCTGAAGTTTTTTGGTGAGGATCGGGTTTTGTTTGCCACGGACATGCCCTTTGACACCGTAGGCGGTTCCGAATATGTTGCCCACACTATAGGCGCCATCACACGGATGAGGGCGACCCAGAAGGTCAAACAAAAGATCTACCATCAGAACGCTAGACGGCTTTTTCAATTATGATCTCAGAACAGGTGGTCACGAAAAAAGTAGCTAGCCCGCATTCCTCACACCCGGTCTACTGCATTGGCGCAACGCGGGCGTTGCAGCAGGCCGGATGATTTCGTCGGTGCAGTATAGAATTTATGCATCATCCCGGTTAAAGGACGAGCCGAGGGCTCAGACTAAGGCGATTGCAACAAGTCGTGCCGAAGTTTGACGGCTCAATCCTGTGCAACATGGAGGTAAAAACCATTTATGGGAGATTTACGTGAATGGATAGAGACCATGGATACCCAGGGTGAACTGCGCACTGTGCGCGGTGTGGACTGGGACGTAGAACTGGGCGTGATTGTTGACCAGTATCAACGCCGGATGAACCTGCCTGCGCTTCTCTTTGATGAGATTAAAGGACATCAAAAGGGTTTTCGAGTCCTGGCCAACACCTTGACATCAACCAAGCGCATTGCCTTGACATTGGGTCTGCCACCAGAAGCCAGCCAGATGGACCTGGTCCATGCTTGGAGGCAGTATGCGAAAGGGTATCCGACGCTCCCGCCTCGCATTGTCCAAGATGGTCCTGTTAATGAAAATATTCAAACTGGAGATGATGTGGATTTGCTGGCCTTTCCGGCACCTAAGTGGCACAAGCATGACGGGAACCGTTACATTGGCACGGGTTGCTTGGTTATCCAGAAGGACCCTGACAACGACTGGGTCAATGTTGGCGTTTATCGCGTCGCAGTTCATGACAGAAAACGGCAGGCTTGCATATCTCTCCAGGGAAACATGGCCGTTTGATCATGGAAAAATATTGGGCCAGAGGAGAAGACTGTCCTGTAGTGGTTTCAGCCGGCCATGATCCGAGTTTGTTTTTCGCAGCTGGCCTGGAAAATCCTCACGGTGTGAGTGAGTTTGAGGTGGCCGGGGGATTAAAGGGGGAACCTATTCAGGTGGTCAAAAGCCAGATCACCGGTTTGCCCATACCGGCTACCGGGGAGATCGTTATTGAGGGCAAGTTACCTCCCAATGAGATGCGTGATGAAGGGCCAGTATCTGGATCTCTCCTACTACCAGAAGGCCGTCGGGTCCGCCTGAGGATAGGGCGAACTAGCCCGGATTATGAGCTGCATTGCGACCGCTGGAGCTTGCAATGCCGTTATCGGGATAGGGGGGAAGCCTCGCGACCCCCCCCTCCCACACCACCCGGCATACGGATCCGTACCAAGGCGGTTCGGCTGGTCAGGCAACTCCTTGTGCAATGAGTGGAGGGATACCCCAATCTCTGAAGTAGGCGG
>JAPUKI010000354.1 GCA_027295745.1 Acidobacteriota bacterium | reverse complement strand
AATGTACCTGGCGCGCATTGCCGCATACGATCAGCAGGGCCCTTCTTTGAACGCGATCATCACCGTGAATCCCAATGCTTTGGCCGAGGCCAAAGAGCGTGATGCCGAGCGAGCGGTAAACGGTCCGCGTGGCCCCTTGCACGGCATTCCTGTGATCGTCAAGGACAATTACGAAACCAAGGACATGCAGACGGCGGCCGGTTCCCTTGCCCTGGCCGACTGGATCCCACCTCATGACGCGTTCCTGGTCGAACGTTTGCGCGAAGGCGGAGCCATCATCCTGGCCAAGGCGAACATGCACGAGTTTGCCATGGGCATCACCACGGTCGGCTCGCTGTTCGGACAAACCCTAAACCCCTATGCGCTTGACCGTAACCCGGGGGGTTCAAGTGGCGGAACGGGTGCTGCCGTGGCTGCAAACTTCGCGGCGGTGGGACTGGGGACCGATACCTGCAGCTCGATCCGTACCCCTTCCGCACACAACAACCTGGTCGGCCTGAGAGGAACGCAGGGTTTGGCAAGCCGAACTGGAATCATCCCTCTATCTCATACCCAGGATATGGGGGGGGCGATGGGCCGGAGCGTCACCGATGTGGCTCTTGTGTTGGACGTGATCGTGGGCTTCGATCCGGCAGACCCTCAGACAGCCGAGAGTGTGGGAAACATTCCAGAGAGCTATACGGCCTTTCTCCGGAAGGAAGGACTGGATGGCTCTAGGATCGGCCTGTTGACCAGCCTCCTCTCCACCGTCCCCGAGGACGAGGAGGTTGCCCAGGTGGTGCGAAGGGCACTGAGTGAAATGGAGCAGCAGGGCGCAGAGGTGTTTGAGGTGACCATCCCGGGATTGGAGGAACTCCTGGCCGATCGACTTCTGGTTGCGGAATACGAAACCCGGGAAGACTTGAATGCCTACTTTGCTCAGCACCCTACTGCGCCCGTTCGATCCCTCGAGGAGATCTTAGCCTCCGGGAACTATCATCCCGCCATAGAGTCGCGGCTGCGTCGGCGCCAGGAAATTCCCCCTCCAGAGACCCAGGAATACCTGGAACAGCTTGTGAAGCGAACGACCCTTAAGCGAGCCATTCTGCTGGTGATGGCTGAGCACGACCTGGATGCGATCGCCTATCCCACCATTCGCCGCGTGGCTGCTCCCATCGGTGAAGACCAGGAGGGGAGCAATGGCTGTTTTAGCGCCAACTCAGGGCTCCCGGCAATCTCGGTGCCGGCCGGCTTTACCGACGAGGGTTTGCCCGTGGGAGTGGAGTTGCTGGGGCGAGCCTGGAGTGAAGCCCGGTTAATCGAGCTGGCCTACGCTTATGAACAGGCTACACAGCACCGCCGTGCGCCAACCAGCACGCCCTCTCTCTCGGGTGCACCTTAGCCACGGCGGCGACCATTACAAACTTTTAGAAAAGCTCGGCCCCTACGACTCTTCCCCACTTTCCATGAAGCCCATGTGTTGCTTGGCCTGAGCGACACCACCCTCTCCTGTTTGCCAGCCCACACGGCCATCACCGTTGGCGTCAGTACCGTTGACGATGTGCTGGGTCAACTCCTGGATCTGCTGTATTGAGGGGGCGGCCTGATCTGCGCTAGAGGCACTCAGGACTTTCTCGCTGAGCTGCATGATCTCTTGGCCCCACTTCACCACATTGTCAGCACTGCTTTTGACGTGCTCGGCGTGTAGCTTCACATTATCGGAAGCATCTCCCGCATTGGAGGCCAAACCGATGTGCCGGGAAACTCCCTGAGCTGCCTTTACGCTGCCGTATCCCTTACCCGGGCCCCCCGACTCGCTGGCTGCATCAATGGCATGCCGGACGTGTCGCGTATGTGTCTGCATCGAGCTCAGATCGGAAAGATCTCGGGCCGCAAAGCCCGCATGCTGTGCAGCGATCTGGGCTTCCTCTTCTAGAATCGTCAGCAGTCCGACGTTGTCGGGGGTATCGCCCCAACTCTTGGTCACGTGCCCCATGTGGCTGTGTGATTCTTTCTCAGCCTGAGCCAGCACCTGAGGCTGCACGACCACGGCAATCAGTACCATGACAAAACCAATGGCGAACCTTTTCATAAAACACCTCCCTCTTTTGTTTACGATCAAAGTGTAGACCGATTGTATGTCTGCGTGGTAGAAGAGTCAAAGATTAGAGCAAGATGAGAGTTGCCGGGATGTGTGTCCGTGAGGCGAAGGGATTTGCACCAGGACTTCTTATCCCTCAGGTTCGTTATCGATTACAGCTCAAAGGCTGAAGAAGATCCCTTCCTTGCGCTCAAACACACCTCTAATGATCTGAATCTTTATCATGGTCTCAGAAGCCCAGGAGTAATCGTGGAGAGGCTTCGCTGATATATCCGGTGAGATGATCTTGGCCCTCATGGGTCACGTTGGTTAATCCTGCAGCAAACTCAATCACCAGCCAACTGACAGATGTTTCGTGAGGAGACTCCATGAAAAATGGGGGACCCCATAAAATAGTTGACTCTCAGACCATCACTTCCTAAATCGCTAAACGGCTAGGTGCGCAGGTTCACTCATCCTGTGAGGATGTTCAGAACGCCGTAACGGCCAGCCTCTTAGAAAGGGTTAGGCCTAAAGTGTGCCCGCGAGAAACTCACTCCAACTTACTCCAGCCAACTCAAACCAATTTAGACGGCCCATTTTGATTGCTTTCATGGCACCGCAAGATTTAGGATTGAGAGCAACTGCATAGCACAGTGGGGGGGAGTTGTATGGTCGGAACGACCATTAGTCATTACAAAGTCCTTGAAAAGATTGGCCAAGGTGGCATGGGCGAAGTCTACCGTGCTGAGGATACCTCTCTGAAGCGGGAAGTCGCCATCAAGGTCCTCCCTGAACCGTCCACGAAAGATCCCCAACGATTAGCGAGATTTGAAAGAGAGGCCCAGCTTCTTGCCCAGCTCAATCACCCCAACATTGCAGGGAGCCACAGTTTCGAGCACTCAGACGGCATTCATTTTCTCATCCTGGAGTTGGTGGAAGGTGAGACCTTGGCTGAGCGTGTTGCCAAAGGCCCAGTGCCTGTCGAAGAGGCCCTGGAAGTTTGCCGACAGATCGCCGAAGGAGTGGAAGCCGCTCAAGAGAAGGGCGTCATCCACCGAGACTTGAAGCCCGCCAATGTGAAGGTCGCCCCTGAAGGCAAAGTCAAGATCCTGGACTTTGGGCTGGCTAAGGCGTTTGAGGGTGAGACTCCGGTTACCGACATTTCCCAGTCGCCTACCCTGACTGAGGAGATGAGTCGTGCAGGTGGCCTGTCTCGGGCCGGAGGCGGCAGGACCGGGTGGACCGACTTCTGGACCTGTTCGCTATCAAATAGCAAAACAGCGCAATGATCCGGTCTGACTGACAGGCAAGACGGTCAGACCGGAACTGTTCGATGACAAAGTTCAAGGGAGATTTTGGTCTTCAGTTTGTGACTCATATCGCCACCCACTACTCCATTCCCGAGTGGGTGGAACTGGCCCGGCTGGCCCACGACAAGGGATTTCACCAGCTTTGGATCAATGACAATGTGGGCTACCGTCCTCCCCTTGTGCTCTTGAGTGCCGTTGCGGCACAGATTCCCATCCCTATTGGAATCGCCGTTCTGGTCCCCTATTTTCATCAGCCACTGGACCTGGTCGACTCGTTGGCCGCTCTGTCTGAGCTGTGTGACGGACGTGAGATTGGTGTTGGCCTGGCGCGGGGCAGTCTGGCCATCACGGCTCGGGAGGTCGAGGTCGTCAGGCCTCTGACCATGGTCCGGGAAACGGCCCAGTTCCTGCGCCAGGTGCTGGCCGGGGAGGAAGTGGCCTATCGGGATTATCCCCTTCTTCGAGATTACTATCACCTCAACCCCAGCGGGAAGTTTCACCTCAGCTTCTCGCCCGCCTCCCCCTTTTGCTTTTACGGGGGCGGAATCGGACCCCAGGCGCTGCAGGTGACCGGGCAAGTCATGGACGGATTGATTT
>JAPUKI010000353.1 GCA_027295745.1 Acidobacteriota bacterium | reverse complement strand
CACGAAAAATCCCGTACCCCTTTTCAGCCAGTCAAGAGCTCGGAGACTCCTTTTCATACTTCCTTAATGAAGAGCGACACATCGCCATGAAGAATAGCCGGCGAAGGTATCTCCTTTCCTGTTATTGTATCCGACAGCCTCATCCATTTCCAATATTCCTGTCTTGACACTACTCTGTCTCTCAGATACCATTTCAAGAGAGCAGTCAGGGATCACATCCCTTATCATAACTTGAGCAAAGTGTTTTCCACTTTAAACGCAGTACAATCTACTTTAACTCCCTACAACAGGGGCGAGGAGGAGTGTCTGTAATGAAACAAAAATTTACACTGCAAATCAATGGAGCACCCCACACTTTTGAGGCGGAGGAGGATATTCCCCTGCTGTGGATCATTCGGGAACATCTTCAGCTGACCGGCACCAAGTTTGGCTGCGGCATCTCCCAGTGTGGTGCTTGTACGGTCCACGTGGACGGCCGGCCCATGCGATCCTGTCAGCTGACGGCGAGCCGGGTAGTGGGCCGGGAGATCACCACCATCGAAGGCATTGCCGCAGATCATCCAGTGAAGAATGCCTGGATCGACATCCAGGTTCCCCAGTGCGGCTACTGCCAATCGGGACAGATCATGTCGGCGGTGGCCCTGGTGGAGAGCAATTCCAATCCCAGCGATGAAGAGATCATCCAGGCCATGGATGGCAATCTTTGCCGCTGCGGGACTTACATGCGGATCAAGCAGGCCATCAAGCAGGCGGCCCAGGAGGTGAGGAACTCATGAAAAGCACAATCGATCGTCGAGAGTTTTTGACCCGAACTGGTCTCACACTGGCGGTAGCAGCCACGCCTTCGGGCTTCCAGGTTTTCGCCATGGGGGAAGCGGCCTCGGAATCTGAGCTTTTCCAACCCACCTCCTGGTACACCCTCTCAGCCGATAATCTGCTCAAAGTCATGGTCAACAAGTCGGAAATGGGACAGGGGACGCATACCGCCCTGCCCATGATTGTGGCCGATGAGCTGGATGTGAAGTGGGATCAGGTCTCCATTGAGCAGGCGCCCACCCGCAAGGAGTACTACACTCCGCCCCGCTTCACCTCAATGACGACCGGAGGAAGCGGTGGTGTGAGAAGTATGTATGAGCCCTTGCGGAAAGCCGCTGCCGCAGGTCGGGAGATGCTGGTGCAGGCAGGCGCCGGAAAGTGGAATGTGCCTGTCAGCGAGTGTCAGACCTCGGAAGGCAAGGTTCTCCATAGCTCCAGTGGCCGGAGCTTTACCTACGGGGAGCTGGTGGAGGAAGCCTCCCAACTTCCCGTACCGCAGAATCCGCGTCTGAAGGACAAGAGCGAATTTACCATCATGAGGACGCCCATAGCACGTTTGGACATACCGGCCAAGGTCAGCGGTCAGGCCAAATTTGGCATCGATACCTTTGTGCCTGGGATGCTCTACGGCGTGATTGCCCGTCCGCCTGCCTTTGGGGCGGAGGTGGTTTCCTACAGTGAACCAGCGGCCAAGGCGGTTCCTGGAGTTCGCCATGTGGTGAAAGTGGACAGCGGAGTTGCGGTTTGTGCTGAGACCCTGGACGCTGCCTGGAAGGGTCGAGAGGCTCTCGGGGTGAACTGGAGCAAAGGAGAGTTTCCTATCCAAAGCACAGAAACGGTTGATAGAGACCTGGTAGCCAGCCTGGAGAAAGAGGGTGTCTCCGCACACGAATCAGGTGATGCCCAAATCGCTCTGGAGCAGGCTCACCAGCAGGTCCAAGCAGAGTACCATCTGCCTTATCTGTCCCATGCCCCCATGGAGCCCCTGAACGCCACGGCTCATGTGCAGGCTGACCGATGCGATGTCTGGGTTTCCACCCAGGGACAAAGTCGGGTTCTGGATGCAGCAGTGAATATTACCGGATTGAAGCCGGAGCAAGTCCATGTGCATACTCCTTACCTGGGATGCGGACTGGGCCGTCGGGCCAGAACGGATTTTGCTGAGGAGGCCATTCAGATTTCGAAGGCCACGGGAGAACCGGTCAAGGTCATTTGGACCCGGGAAGAGGACATTCAGTACGATCTTTATCGTCCCGCAACCGCCTCCAGAATTACGGCGGCGCTGGACCAAGAAGGTCAGGTGACCGCCTGGTCCCACAAGGTCGTGGCGGCCCAGTTTTCCATGCGGCCCGGCTCCCTGTTCGATGGACAGGCCGTCTCTGGTCTGACCCGTTTGCAATACCAGATCCCCAATGTCTCGGTGAAATGGGTGGAGCTGCACAATTCCATCCCTTGTACCTACTGGCGCTCGGTGGGAAGTTCTCACAACGGCTTTACGGTGGAGAGCTTCATGGATGAGCTGGCTCATGCCGCCGGCAAGGACCCCCTGGAATTTCGCCTCCAACATCTCAAGGAGAACAAGCGATTACATGGGGTTCTCGAGTTGGTGGCGGACAAAGCAGGCTGGGGTAAGCCTTTGGCAGGGGCCGAGGGACGAGGAATTGCCGGCTACTACTCCTATAGAAGTTATGTCGCTCAGGTTGCCGAGGTGTCGGTGGACAGGAACACCGGCAGGGTAAAGGTTCACCGAGTGGTCTGCGCCATTGATTGTGGGCCTCATGTGAATCCCGACACCGTTCACGCCCAGATGATGGGTGCCATCACCATGGGGTTGAGTGCGGCTTTTAAAGAGAAAGTTCACTTTGCCGACGGTGGCGTCAAATCGGCCAATTTCTTCGACTACAATCTCCTGCGTATGAGCGAGTCGTTCGACGTGGAGGTGCATATTGTGGACAGCGATGACACCATTGGTGGCTGCGGTGAGCCAGGACTGCCTCCTGCCGCACCGGCCGTTGCCAATGCCATCTTTGCCGCTAGCGGGGCGCGGGTGCGACATCTGCCCATGACGCCCGAAGTAGTCCTGGAGGCACTCAGGAGAAGTTAATTAGCCGGAAACGGAAGGGAAGTTCTTTCGGGGCAGCGGCTGCAGGGCGCGCTCGACATGTCGGAGAAAGTCCTCAGGGCCAAGGAACCCGATGACGCGCGCCTCCTGAATTTCATCCCCTCGAGGATCCAGAAAGTGGATCTCGGGGACGCCGGCCACGCCAAATTGCTCTCGCAAACGCTCGGCCTCCGCTGACTCGTAGTCCGTCAAGTCAACCCGAACCCTCACAAAGGGCCAAGTGGCTGTGATGACCCCTCTATCGCTGAAGGTGAACTGCTCGAGCTCTTTGCAGGGGATGCACCACTCTGCATAAAACTCGAGAAGGACGGGGCGTCCTTCCTGCCTGGCTCGATAAAGAATAGCCGGGTCGTACTGTTGGAAGGTGATGATGTCCCTGCTCTCCGAGGAACCACAAGCAAAAAGACCGAGGGCCAAGACGATAAGTCCCGTACCCCTTAGTGCTCCCTTCCATAAATACGATGATGTTTGCGGAGGGGGCTTGTGAGGCGAGGTCGAGGAGCGAGAAGAAGGCGATGCCGTGACATCGTCGACGACGAGCGACGAAGAGATCGACCACAACCCCCCTCCGCCCAAAGGGTTGCGGCGGTGCGCCCCCGTCTTCTTCGTTGCTCCTCCTCGCCGATATCCCGTATGGACTCGTCGGAGCGCCTTGAATCCGGGGGCGCAGCGCTCGCAACAAACATCATTGTATTTATGGAAGTGAGCACTTAGCAGCCAGTCAAGAGCTCGGAGACTCCTTTTCATACTTCCTTAATGAAGAGCAACACATCGCCATGACGAATATCCGGCGAAGGTATCTCCTTTCCATCTATTGTATCCGACAGGCCTCATATATATCCATTTTCCCTCTTCTTGACTCTCTTTTCTCCCACTGGATACAATTTCTACTTTCCTACCGCGCTAGCCAGCATTTTGCATAGGTTCTTGTCACGAAGCGACGAAAGCGCCGGAAAACAGAGCCGTGGGCTTTAGCCCACGGGCCCGCAGGCTAAAGCCTGCGGCTCCGACTGGCGCGCGAGGGGCACCCGCTTGCGGGTCGCGGAACGCTGGCGGTGCAGCACGCCGGATGATTTCGTCGCTGCAGTAGAGAATTTATGCATAATACGGGCTAGCACTTAGCCCATGCCAAAAATGAGCGGGGCACAGGCCCTTGTCAGACAGCTAGGCTCTGAAGGAGTCGATACCGTCTTCGCACTTCCGGGCGTCCAGATCATGAGCGCCTTCGACGCCCTCTTTGAAGCCCGCCACGATATCCGTCTGGTCCACACTCGCCATGAGCAGGCCACAACCTATATGGCCCACGGCTATGCCAAGGCCACCGGCCGGGTGGGGGTTGCTCTGGTTGTTCCCGGTCCAGGCGCTCTCAACGCCGCCGCCGGGCTGGGTACCGCCTACGCCAGCTCTTCGCCGGTCTTGCTCATCTCAGGTCAAATCAACAGTGCTGCCCTGGGCCAGCATCAGGGCCAGCTACACGAGGTGGATGACCAGCTGGATGTCTTCAGACCTATCACCAAGTGGAACCACCGGGTCAGCCGGGCCGAGGAGATTCCTGAAGCCATCCACGAGGCCATGCGTCATCTCAAGACGGGCCGGCCCCGGCCGGTGGAACTGGAGATCCCACCCGACGTCCTG
>JAPUKI010000352.1 GCA_027295745.1 Acidobacteriota bacterium | reverse complement strand
TCCCATAGCTGTGGAAAAAGGGAAGCACGCAAAGCAGCACTTCCTTTCCATCTTCCATACTCCAGAGCCACTTTAGGGTTTGATGGGAATTTACGACAAGATTGCGGTGAGTCAGAACAGCTCCCTTGGAGACCCCGGTGGTACCGCCCGTGTAAAGCAATATTGCCGTGTCATCGGGACTGACTTCCGCTGCAGGTGCCGCTGGAAAGGACCTGTTCATGAGATGACGATATTCATGAAGATCCTTTTCTTTTCGAGGATCGACTGGTGACTTGTGCTTGAAGCCATACAAGAATGCGAGAATTTTGGGCAGGAAGTCCGGTATTCTGGCCAGGATAATCCTTTTGACTGGGGTCTTGTCTCTCACTGCAGCTAATCTCGGATACAGTTGATCCAGAATCACCACAGTCTCGGCACCAGAGTTGCTCAACTGATGCTCCAGCTCTCTCTCCACGTAAAGTGGATTGGTGGGCACCACAATCCCGCCCAGCTTGAGAACCGCAAAATGGGCGATCGGGTAAACCGGCATATTGGGGAGGACCAGAGCCACACGGTCCCCCTTTCCAACGCCCATGGCCGCTAGAGCGCTGGCCAGGCGATCGACAAGATTGCCCAGTTCCCGATAGCGGATTTTGGCTCCGAAGAAAAGCGTGGCCAGGCCGCTGGGATTCTTGTCTATGGCATCCTGGAGGAGCTGATAGACAGTTTTCTCGGGATATTGGATGGAAGCGGGAACCTGCTCGTCATAGTACTTCTGCCAGATCTTTTCCATCTCTCAGCTAAAGGATCTCCTGATCCTATCACTGGCGGGCCGCGGAATCGACCTGTGTCGGGATTATGGTTCTAATGCACTGTGCCGTCAGGACTTTTACTCGCTGGGACGCACATGCCTCTCTCCTCCCACAGCCAGGCTCCATCCCAATCCGGATGAGGAGGATCTTCCTGAAATTTCTGGCAGCGGGCCAGAAAGACTTGCGAGGGACGATCGGTCTCAGCACCCTTGCCAAACCATTGGCAGGCAGTGGCGAAGTCCTTCTTCTTATAAGCCTCCATACCCATGCAAAAACATTTCTCCGCTTCAGAGAGTTGGTAGTTTGCATCCCCCAGCACCTCGATCAACTGTTCTGGCTTCTTTTTACCTCGAATCAAAACTCGATCGATGGGACGGGTGACGAAATGCTGGCCGACTTCTTCGAAGGTTCTCTTACCGATCAGGATCATACTACCGTATGACTTCGTGAGCCTCTCCAGGCGCGAAGAAACGTTGACACCATCACCCACCACGGTAAAGTCCATTCTCTTTTCAGAACCAATATTACCCGAGATCACCTCACCCGTACTGATGCCAACGCCGATCATTATGGGTTCAAGTCCCTTGGTCATTCTGCTCCGGTTCATTCTGGCTAATTCGTGTTTCATGGCTACGCCTGCACGCACAGCTCGCAGCGTATCGTCTTCCTGGACATAGGGCACACCGAAGACTGCCATTAACGCATCCCCGATATACTTATCTAAAATCCCTCGCTCTTCCATCAGCACATCGACCATGCGGGTGAAGTAGTGATTCAGGAAGTCGACTGCCTCTTCCGCGGTCATGGAATCGGCGAGTGCGGTAAAACCTCGAATATCGGAAAACAAGATTGTCGCCTTATTGCGCACGCCACCCAGAGCCTGCCTTTCCGGATCTTCCAGAACCTTATCCACTATATCCTTGGCCATATAGCGAACCAGGGCGCGCCTGACTCTCTTCTCCTGGCTTATGTCTTCAAGCACCAGAACAAGGCCACTGTGAGTCCCCTCATGCTGCACCAGGGGAAGAATGTTGAGATTGACCGAAGGTTTACTCCCTGGGAGATTCAGTTCCACATCATAGTCCATGACCGAAGCGCTGTTGGCGTACACGCTGTCGATATGGCGAGTCACGCGCTCAGAGCCGAGCAGGCTTCGAAGGTCCTCCCCCACCAGGCTGTTCAACTCAGAACCAAACAATTCCAATGCAGCCCGGTTGGCGGTGACAATCCGATGGTCATGATCCAGGGTGATGATACTGTTGGAGATGCTTTGTCCGATACTTTCCAGGTAGTTTCTCATCTCCGCCGTATCCTGGTACAACTGGGCATTCTCCAAGGCCACCGCGATCTCTGAAGTGAGAAGCTTCAACAGGTCCTCATCCTCCCGCTCGAACACTCCCTCTTTCTTGTTCATGGCCTGGGTCACGCCGATGATCTCTCCCTCACGGTTAACAACAGGAGCCGCCAGAACAGTCTTGGTATGGAAACCAGTTTCCTTATCAAAGGCAGGATTAAAGCGGGAGTCCTCATAGGCATTCTTAATGTTGAGCACCTCACCAGTCCTGGCAACATAGCCGGCCAGACCTCCCGAAACTGGAAACCGGATTACGGCTCCCTTGGTGCCCTGCGCCCTCTTTGACCACAGCTCACCCGTGGTCCCGTCCACCAGAAAAAGAGAAGTGCGCTCGGCATGGAGAATCTCCGAGATCTTACTGACAATCTTGTCGATGAGAACATCCAGGTCCAAAGTCCGGGTGACCGAAGTGACCACGTCCAGGAGAATGGCCATTTTCTCGTGACTGGCAACGATTCTCTGATAAAGTCGGAAGTTCTCGACAGAAATGGCCGTCTGGTAGGCAAAGGCCCGAAAGAGCTTTTCGTCCATTGCATCAAACACACCATCCTTCTTGTTGATGATCTGAATCACCCCCACGATTTCCCCACGAAAATTCTTGACTGGGCCACACAGCATAGACTTTGTTCGATAGCCGGTGCTCCGATCAATCTCCGGGTTGAAGCGGGGATCCTTGTACACGTCCGGAACATTGATCAGCTCGGCATTCTGAGCCACCCACCCGGCGAGGCCCTGGCCTACAGGTATCCGTATTTCGCGGCTCTTCTCGTCCTGGGCCACCTTGGACCAGAGCTCCTGGGAAGGATTGTCGAGCAGAAACAAGGTAGCCCGCTCGGCATCCAACACCTTGCTGGCCATATGGACTACGCGCTCAATCAATCCCTCAACATCCATTCGATGAGCCATGATCTCAGACATATCCACCATGTCCTGGAGGTTCTCAAGAAACGTTGTAGTGGATCGAGTCTCATGCACCACTTCCTGAAAACGAAAGTTCGTCCGGCGCATCCTCTTGGTGATGATATCCAGGAAATTCTTGGCCAGGGTGGGGGCCCGCTCCATGCAGCGAGTGAGATCGTCGTAATAGATCTGCAGGAGCTGCAGGTCCGTCAAAGCGCGCACCGAGGCCGAGCGTCGGCCGTCGGAGAAATAACCCATCTCTCCGATGGATTCCCCAGGTCCAAGAGTGGCCAGCCCAATCTCTTCGTCAGGATCCTCTTTCCAGAAAACACTGGCCTGGCCGTGGACCAGAATGAAGAGGCAATCCCCCATCTCACCCTGGCGGATAAACTCTTCTCCGGCAGAGACGCTCTTTTCTCCCACAAAACCAGTGATGTCCTTCAACTCCTCGTCTTCCAGTCCTGAGAAGACGGGGCTGGTGCGCAGGCGGTCCAGCCTCTGACCGTGAATCGCCCCAATCAGATCCTCTCGGCTGATGGCCTCCATCTCCAGCAATATTTCTCCCAAGTGCTTCTGGACACCTGTACCCACCAACTCCCTCTGATGTGAAAGCGCCTGCTCCACAACTTCCTGCTCACATTGCATGTATTCGGCGATTCTTTGACGATCTAGGACCTTGCTACTCATTTAAATAAGCACTGACAGGGTACACGGCGCTAGTACCAGCTATAAACACACTGCGCCCGATGCTGGGTTAAGATGCTCCTCACATCTGTAGAGATTGCTTCCTTAGTCTGGCTGAAAAGCCACCAGATGCGGAGTGACAGTGGTCACAGGGAGGGAAATGTGGGGGGAAATGTGGGGACAGACTACCCGTTTACCTCATTTCGAAAT